>JBFZFD010000110.1:0-11345 GCA_041306485.1 Opitutia bacterium
CCGGCACCACCCCGAGGTCATGCCAGGTAAGGATCCGGAAATTGGCCCGCCAGTCGCGCAACTCCTCTAGTCGCACGGAAATCACATGCTTCTCCCCAGGCAGGAGGTCGATCAGACCATCAGTGGCACGAGCGCCCGGAAGGATGGGTTCGAGGCAGAGCCCCACAATCACTGTATCTGCCTCGATGGTCACCTCGCTGAATCCAAAGGCCGCGTTGGTTGCCCTCGAGGCTTTGGTGCGGAAGGACACCTTACCCAACCGTGGGTCCGAACCCCGGAAGGCAGGGGGCAAGGGGCGGATGAGGCGATGGGGTCCGGACTCGGCAAGGACATAGCTAGCCTCACCTGGTACCAGTTTGCCCATGTTGGCAGTCGCTGAGCCTTGGGAACGGACCTCGCGCATGACCCTTCCTCCAGCATCCATCAGTCTCAGCAACGTGCCGTGGGGCTTACCCACAGACTGGGCGTAGGCATTGTCACCCTCGAACCAAAGCCGGACAGTGTCATCGGCAAAGGCTTGACGCGCGGCGAAATAGGCCGGCTTGGCCGCACCGGTGAAGTCGAGCAGGGAGGCTGACGCTGTCGGCCAGCAATCGTTAAGGTGCCAGATGATCGAGCCTCCGCAGGCAGGGTCTGCCCGATGAGCCGCAACCAGCAACCGCGTCGCCTCTGCCTGCATCCATCGGGTGGCGAAGGCGCGGGCAGTATCGCCTTCCGGACGAAGCCCCTCTTGGCCTAGGCGATGCGCGAGAACCTCCGCCGAGCGTGCTCCCTGGAGTAGGAATGCATCTTGCACTGCTTTGCCTGGAACTTGCCCTGACCACGTAGCGATAACCGCTGGCGAGGGATGGGAAAGAGTGCCGTGACCAGAGACAAACCTGCCCACCCGTGACTGCGCCGTCTCTAGCGACTCCGCTGCCTCGTCGAGGCCCTTGTACCAGAGATCCCCAACCCGGTAGGAGGGCTCGCGTCGCCAAGAGAGACGGGGGGAGTCCGAGAGGTAGGGCCTGCCTGGATCCACTGCTGCAATCCATCCAGGGATGAGCTTACCGAAGACCTCGCGCTGACGGGCGCGAGCATCGGCCACCGCGCGCGGGGTCCCGAGACGCGCCACCCAGTCGGCCTCTCCCCAGCCCTCAGCTGCACCGGTGATGCCGCACCAGAGGGCGAGGGAAGGGTGCCGCCGCAAGCGCAGCAGATGCTCGGAGACCTCGGCACGGACATCTGTAAGGGCTTCGCCCTCGAGAGGGTAGAGGCCGTCGAGGAAGGGAAGGTCCTGCCAAACAAGGATGCCCTGGGCGTCGCAGGCGCGCATCAGTTCGTCGGTGGCATAGGAGCCCCCCGCCCAGATACGTAGGAGGTTGAGCCCGGCATCGCGAGCCGCGGAGACGGCCGCGACGTCCGCGCGTAAAGGTTGGAGAGCATTGGCGGGCAGCAGGTGAGCGCCACGAATAGGCAGGGCGGTCCCATTCACCTCAAAGGCGAAGGTCTCACCGCGGTCATCCGTCTTTCGCTGCAGGCGGAGGTCGCGGATGCCGAAGGCGCGCTCGCCCTTGATTGTCTCGCTCGGTAGGCGAAGTTCCCATTTAGCCACTGGCATCTCCTGCCCGCCAAGTCCACGGGGCCACCAGAGCGGTGGATTAGCCAGCGCGAAGGGCAGGGTGAGGCTGTTGCGACCAGGCTTAAGGTTGATCTTGGCCTCCGCTACCGCCTCTCGACATGTGAGCGACAGGGTTGCCTCCGTCTCCTCCCCGGCGTCGACTTCAAGGCTAAGGCTGAGTTCGGCTTTAAGGCAACGAGTCTGACCCTCGGCCCTCTTGAGAACAGGAGCAGAGGTCATGATCACCGCATCAGAGCGTACCACAGCGACGTCCCAAGAGACCAAGCGAGGGTAGGAAGTCGAGAGATCGAGGGCCTCGGGGGAGACTTGCCCACCGAAGCCAAGCTGGGGCCGACGCGTCACGACACGCTCTCCCCCGATGGCGGCGCGCGGTAGGAGGGATTCCCTTCGTCGGGCCTCTCCGCGGGTAGCGCTCAGACGGATGAGGAGCTGTCGGTCCGGAGACTCCCCTGGCCCCAAGGTCGTCACCCAACTGCGGAAGGCATTGCCAGCCTCAAGGAGCAGTTTACCGTCGAGGTAGATCTCGGCGAAGGTGTCCAGATGGGCAAAGTGAAGCTCGACATGCCGCCGGGAGCGATGCGGCTCGGGCACCTTGAAGACTAGGCCGAGCTCCACGTCTTGACTGGCCGAAAAGCCCAAGGGCGTGAGCGGCCGTGCCGCGCCAGTTTCCTCTAGTTGGCGTGCAAGGCTAAAGCTGTCGGCACGAAGATTACCCGGCGAAAGGGGCTTCCATTCCTCGGGCGCAGGAGCCTCCCCTTCGGCGGGTGGCAGGGCGACCTTCCTCCAGACCCAGTTGCCCTCGAGGGGTGTAGCTCCCGCGTTGAAGGACAAGACAAGCAGGCCGAGTAGCGTCAGGATTCTCATGAACGCCCCAAGGCCTCCTTGGCCGCACGCAAGCGCGCCGGATCCGCCACAGGGATGGCATCCGCGTCCCAGTCAGGGGTCGTGCCGAGGCTGACACCCTTAGGCCGCACGCTCATGCGGGAAGCTTGGATGCGTCGGAACGAACCATGGACTTCACGGACACCGCTGACCCGCACGAGTTCGGCGAGATGCGATTCCACGATGCCACCGCCAGCGATGACAATGAGATCATCCCCGGCCCTTCGCACGAGCTCGGCGATTCGACCCGCACCCGAGAGCGCGTTGGGAGCTTGGCCTGAGGTGAGCACCCTTCGGCAGCCGCAGGCCATGACATCATCTAGGGCTTGGAGGGGGTCAGCGGCCCAGTCGAAGGCGCGGTGGAAGGTGACAGGACATCCGGCCGCGCGTCCTACCAACCTCCGGCAAAGCTCGGTGTCGACGGTGGCATCGGGACGCAGCACTCCGAACACCAGGCCATCGACGCCTGCCGCCAAGGCGAGGTCGATGTCCCTCTCCATCACGGCGATCTCGTCGGGCTCATAGAGGAAATCACCCCCGCGCGGGCGGATCATCGCATGGACAGGCAAGCCGAGCGCCTTGGTCGCTTCGAGGGTGCCCAAACTGGGTGTCACACCCCCCTCGGCGGCGTTCTCGCAAAGCTCGATGCGGTCGGCACCGCCCCTTGCGGCAGCCTTGGCCGAGGCGAGGGAGTAGGCGACTATCTCAAGGAGCACCATGCCGTTAGTCTTCCTTGCCCGCCCCCGGTGGCAATCCCCTGTTGCGGGCTTGCGTGTGACCGCTCGGGAGCCAAATTCTCCCCCAGTTCCTTTCGCAGCAACACAGGGGAGCCCCGTTAGGCGGGGCTGAGATGCCGGGCCTATCCCGCGAACCCTCCGTACCTGATGCGCCCCGCGCCGTAGGAAGTTTTGTCCGCCCCCCGTGGGAGCCCCAGGTCGTTGCACGTCTTTTTATGGTCAACGACAAACAACCCACCTCCTTCCCCAAGTCCCGCCGCGTTTATGTGCCGGGGACCCGTCCCGATGTGCTCGTGCCGATGCGCGAGGTCCATCTCGACGCTACCCGCAAGCACGATGGCACACTTGTGCCGAACGACCCCGTGCGCATCTACGACACCTCCGGAGCCTGGGGTGATCCCGCCTTCCATGGCGATGTGGAGCAGGGCCTTCCCCCTATCCGCGCTGGCTGGATCCGCGAACGTGGCGATACCGACGTCATTCCTGGACGAAAGCCCAGCGCCCTAGATGACGGCTACCTCTCCGAGGTTCATGCTGCCACTGCCGCCCGCGCCTCAAGTCGCAACCGGCTAGTCAACTTCGACCGCGCCGGCCGGGAGGTCCGCCAGGGTAAACCCGGCGCCCGCCCCACCCAGCTAGCCTACGCGCGCCAGGGTATCATCACGCCAGAGATGGAGTTCGTCGCTATCCGAGAGAACCTTCGTCTCCAATCAGCTATCGACTCCGGGAAGCTCCCGCGCGACCACCTTGGATTCCAACATGGCGGACAGTCCCATGGGGCAGCCATTCCCAAGGCCATCACCCCGGAGTTCGTCCGCGACGAAATCGCCCGCGGTCGCGCTATCCTTCCGGCCAACATCAACCATCCCGAGCTCGAGCCGATGATCATCGGCCGCAACTTCTTGGTGAAGATCAACACCAACATCGGTAACTCCGCCGTCGCCTCCTCCATCGAAGAAGAGGTCGAGAAGATGCGCTGGTCGGTCCGCTGGGGCGGCGACACCCTGATGGACCTCTCCACGGGCAAGAACATCCACCAGACCCGCGAGTGGATCCTCCGCAACTGTCCTGTACCCGTAGGCACCGTGCCCATCTACCAAGCCTTGGAGAAGGTTGGTGGCCGCGCCGAGGCCCTCACCTGGGAGATCTTCCGTGACACCCTCGTCGAGCAAGCTGAGCAAGGCGTGGACTATTTCACCATCCACGCGGGGGTGCGCCTAGCCTATATCCCGATGACCGCCCGGCGCGTCACTGGCATCGTCTCGCGCGGAGGCTCCATCATGGCCAAGTGGTGTCTCCACCACCACAAGGAGAACTTCCTGTTCGAGCATTGGGACGACATCTGCGACCTGATGGCTCAGTATGATGTTAGTTTCTCCATCGGCGATGGTCTTCGCCCCGGCTCAATCGCCGACGCCAATGACGAGGCACAGTTCGCCGAACTGAAGTGCCAGGGCGAGCTGACGACCCGGGCCTGGGATCGCGGTGTCCAGGTGATGAACGAGGGTCCGGGCCACGTGCCCATGCACCTCATCAAGGAGAACATGGAGAAACAGCTGGAATGGTGTCACGAGGCACCCTTCTACACCCTTGGTCCGCTGACGACCGACATTGCGCCCGGATACGACCACATTACCTCAGCTATCGGCGCAGCGATGATTGGCTGGTACGGGACTGCCATGCTCTGCTATGTCACGCCGAAGGAGCACCTCGGATTACCCGACCGCGACGACGTACGCGAGGGAGTCATCGCCTACAAGATTGCCGCCCATGCGGCCGACCTCGCCAAGGGTCACCCCGCCTCGCAGGTGCGTGACAACGCCCTCTCCAAGGCGCGCTTCGAGTTCCGCTGGGCGGATCAGTTCGCCCTAGCCCTCGACCCTGAGAGGGCCCAGGAGTATCACGACGAGACCTTACCGCAGGAGGGGGCCAAGACAGCCCACTTCTGCTCGATGTGCGGGCCAAGCTTCTGCTCGATGCGCATCACCGATGACATCCGTCGAATGGCCGAGGAGAAGGGCGTCGGCACCGAAGATGTCCTCCGCGAGGGCATGGAGGAGAAGGCGCGTGAGTTCCGCGAGGGCGGAAGCGAGCTCTACAAGTGAGCGCGAGGCCCAAGCCGGTGGCGGTTCGTTCCGCCACCGCGTGGTACGACAGCCCGCGCCACTACGACATGGTCTATGCCGACTATACCGTACCCGAGACGCGTTTCCTCGAGGCGATGCTTCGGCGCCATGGCCCGCCGTTGAGTGGTCGTCGCCACATCCTCGAGCCTGCCTGCGGCTCCGGTCGGCTCGCCGAGTCTCTCTCCCGCCGGGGCCATCGTATCTGGGGCTTCGACCTCAATGCCCATCAACTCGCCTATGCGCGTGCGCGGCTTCGTCGCAAGGGCCTCTCCGCACGGCTTTGGCAGGATGATCTTGCCGGCTTCCACCTGCCGGCGGGTGCTCCAGCCTTCGACCTCGCCCATTGTCTAGTCAGCACCTTCAAGTACCTGCTGGATGATGCGGGGGCGCTCCGCCACCTTCGCGCGGTCACTTCTGCGCTCCGCCCGGGCGGCCTATACGTGCTTGGCCTGCACCTCTCGGACTACGCCAACCCTGCGCCAGACCACGAGCGTTGGTCAGCTCGTAGCGGCCGGACTCATGTGGTCAGTGATACCTGGTCCGAGCCGCCTAACCGAGGCACCCGGACGGAGGCCATGCGTACCCGCATGCGCATTCAGGAGGGTGAGAGGAAATGGGTGACCGAGACCGAGTGGTTATTCCGCACCTACGGGCCTGGTCAACTGCGCTCACTCCTGCGTAAGGTACCGTCCCTAGAGCTTGTCGCTTGTCATGACTTTAACTACGAGGTCGATTCGACGCGAGCACTCGATCTCTCGTCCACGGACGTCGTGCTGATCCTCCGACGCCGGAGCTGATCAGGCGTCTTTGCTGTCCGTGGCCTCCTTGGTCGCGGGTGCCGTGGCATCCTTCGGCGACTTGGGGGCAGCAGGAACCGCGGCTTCACCGCGTTTCGCAGCCTTCTCGACCAGAGGCTTCAGCTCGGGGCTCGCAGCGAGGATGGCAGCGTCACGCTTTGCCTCGCGCTCGACGCGCTGCACGCGCGCCTTGGCGTAGAGGGCATCCACCTCTGCCTTGGGCTTCTTGGCATCCTTGGCTTCCTTGGCCAGGCGGTAGGATTCGTTCTCAGCCTTGAGCAGGGGGGCGACTTCCGCGCTCTTATTAGCCTTGGCTCGGGCATTGCGCAGAAGGCGCTCCTCATCGGCGGTCAGGGTAGAGGTACCGGCCTTGGCAGGTGCAGCAGGGGTCGCCGGAACAACGGGGGCGGCCGGAAGCTCGGTCGACTTGGCGGGGGCCACCGGCGGTGATTCCGCCTGACAAACTGCGAGAAGCGAGAACAGGGCGAGGAGCAGGGGCGCGGGGGTCATGAAATCTTACTACCCCCTGCCGTCGCCCATGACAAGACGAAGCCAAAAAAAGACCCCGCCAATGGCGGGGTCGGGGGAGAAACCTGAGGCGACTTAGGCTTCCTTCTTGGGCTCGCCCTGGGGCTTCTTGCGCTCGGGGCGGGGGCCCTTGGGGGCTCCTTCGCCGCCCTTCTCGCGGGCAGCCTTCATCTTATCGAAGAGGGCCTGGAGCGATGCGTCGGTGGCGACGGCAGCGGCGACATGGGCCTCGCGGGCGGCCTTACCGGCTTCCATCGCGGCCTTCATCAGCGGGGCGATTTCTTCGCGGGTCTTACCAGCTTCGCGGGCGGCCTTGGCCTCGCCCATAGCCTTCTTGACGGCCTCGCGGGCTTGAGCAACTGCGGGGGCATCCTTGGTCGCCTCGAGGGCGGCCTTGACCTTCTCGGCTTCCTCCTTGGTGAGGACGCGCTCCGAGCCGGCACCGGGCTGGTCGCCAGAGCTGCGGCGCTCGCGCTTGGGCTTCTCGCCCTCGGGTTTTTCTTCGGCGTGGATGACAGCCACCGAGGTGGCGAGGGTCAGGAGTAGGATGCGGGTGATCATGGGTGTTCAGTCATCTAACCCCGGTCATTCGGGAGAGTTTCAAGTTGTCAGATCCAAGGTCTCCCAGGCGGCAGAAGGGAGGTCCTCGGGCCGAGCCTTGCTGTCCAGCCCCCAGCGGCCAAGGGAGTCCACCCAGGCGGCGACAACTGGGTCGCCGGGGAAGAGGTTGCGACTACTTCCGCCCACCTGCTTCCGGCGCTGAGTAAAGAGGGCCCGGGCGACCTTCCGGGCCACTGGCCCGAGGCGACGGGCGTCCGCACGTCTCTCTAGGACGAGCAGGCAGGAGTCGACCCTAGGGGCAGGGTGGAAGGACCGTGCCGAAACAGGGTGCATCCCCACCTTGCGGAAGGCTAGGTCGACCTGGACCGTCAAGGCGGAGACATGGCGGGTACCTGTCTCGGCGGTCAGCCGCTCGGCGGTCTCGGCCTGCAGCATGAGGACCATGAGCGAGGGATGAGGGCCCTTGCAGACTGCCTCCATCCAGGCCGAAGAGATGGCATAGGGAAGGTTGGCGACGACTTTGAAATTACCATCGGCGGGATCTGGGATGCGCGCGAGGGGATGGAGCACGGCGTCTCCAATCGTTAGATGAAAGGGCAGGGGAGGAGCGAAGGTCTTGCGTAGGTGCGTCGCCAGGCCGGGATCCATCTCGACTGCCCAGACGTGGGCACCAGCGGAGAGTAAGCTGCCAGTCAGCGTTCCCAAGCCTGGTCCGACCTCGATGACGCGGTCACCGGGCGCGACCTTGCCGAGCTCGAGGGATCTGCGGACAACATGGGGCTCGACCAGAAAGTTCTGGCCCATCCACCGCCGAGGGTCATGGCCAAGGCTATCCAGCAGGTCCTTGGTCGCGGCCAGGGTGAGAGGCTCGGTACTCATGCGCTACGCAGCTCTCGCAGGAGCGCTCCCGGATCCTGAGCCCGCATCAGCGATTCGCCGACCAGCAGGGCATCGGCCCCAGCGGCCCGCATGCGGCGTGCATCCTCCACGCCACGGATGCCGCTCTCGGCTACCTTGATGACCCCAGCCGGCATGAGGGGGATGACCTTCTCCGAGAAGGAGAGGTCGATGGCGAAGGTCGAGAGGTTGCGGTTGTTGACCCCGACAATCGCGGGTTGGTGGGTCAGGGCCCTGGCCAACTCGTCTTCGTCATGCACCTCGAAGAGTGCGTCGAGCTTAGCAGCCTGGGCCGCCTCGTGGAGGTCGCGAATCTGGGCGTCGTCCAAGGCGCGGACAATAAGGAGGATGCAGCGTGCTCCCGCCTCGACCGCCTCCAGCACCTGGATGCGATGGACCATGAAGTCTTTGCGGATGGCAGGGACGGGGCTAGGACGTGACGATTGGTCTGCGACAACGCGGACAAGGTCTTCGAGGTGGCCGCCAAAGTAGCGGTTATCGGTGAGCACGGAGAGGGCATCGGCCCCAGCATCGGCATAGGCCTTGGCCTGGGCTACGGCGTCGATTTCAGCTCGGATCGCCCCAGCACTCGGGCTAGCGCGCTTGACCTCGGCGATGACAGAGAGGCCACCGGTACGTCGAAGCGCTTGGGCAAAGGTAGGACCCTTGCGCGGCTGGCGGTCGGCCGCCGCCGCGAGTTCAGCGTCCGTGACGGCACGCATCCGGTCGGCGACCTCGAGGCGCTTCCACGCCATGATTTCCGCAAGTTTGTCCACGCCCCTTGCTACCTCCTGACCGCCGATTCGGGCAATCCTTTTGACTCCGGGCTGGCCGCGCCCGAGCCTAGCCCGATGCCTGCCATTGATGACCTCCTTGCCACCACCGCCCGATTGCGGGCCCCGGATGGCTGCCCGTGGGACCGCGCCCAGACCCATCGCAGCATTTGCGACTGCCTGGTCGAGGAGGTCGCCGAGGTCCTGCAGGCCATCGACCGTGACGACGCCCCGAACCTGCGCGAGGAGCTAGGCGACCTTCTCTTCCATATCGTCCTGCATGCACAGATGGCAGCGGAGGGTGGTCGATTCACCTTTGAAGATGTCGCGCGCGAGGTGAACGAGAAGATGGTGCGCCGTCATCCCCATGTCTTCGGCCAGGGTGCTAAACTCGGCGACCCCGAGGCTGTCATACGCCAGTGGGAGCAGATTAAGTTGGTCGAGAAGGGTTCAGCCAAGCCCTCCCTATTTAAACAGCTTCCGCCCACCCTTAGCTCCATCCTCGAGGCACGCGAGGTCTGGAAGGAACTACGCAAGAAGTCACTCGACGCCGGCCCCCACGCGGCGCAGGCCTCCATCTTGAAGTCGGCCGAGGGCCTGACGGAGGCCGAGGCAGGTTCAAGGCTCTTCGCCTTGGTCGCCTCCTGTCGCGAGGCGGGCATCGACCCCGACTCCGCGCTCCGACGTCACACCGCCAAGGTCAAGGCCCACGCCGAAGGCATCACACCCCTCTGAGGGATGGAGAGGGAAGCCCCGCCACTCGTGGTCCACGTCGACGGGCGTGAAGTGCCCGTCTGGCCTAGGCATTCCGACCGCGCCTCGCGCGTTCGTCTGAGCATTCGCCCGGGCCCTAGGGTGGAGCTCACCCTACCCCGGGGCGCTAGCGCTTCTTCCGCTCGCGCCTTCTTGGA
The DNA here is from genome assembly GCA_041306485.1 of Opitutia bacterium. Lineage (GTDB taxonomy): Bacteria > Verrucomicrobiota > Verrucomicrobiia > Opitutales > UBA953 > UBA8828. The sequence goes on from JBFZFD010000110.1 coordinate 9,834, forward strand.
TGAGAACCTTGCCTGGTTGGCGAAGGCCCTCTCCCGAGCGCGCCCCGCCCAGACGTCACTCTTAGAACACCTCTCCGCCTTCCCCTCCCTAACCCACGATGATCGATGGATGGCGGTGGAGTTGATGGCCGCTGGACGCTCGGGGCATCAGGTCGACCTCACCCAAGACCGGATAAGCCTTTCTTACCCCGCTGCCCAGCCAGAGGAAGGCGTGCTGCGCGCGCTTCGCTCCCTTGCTGGCCACAGCTTGAGGTCCGCAGTCGAACGCCTGGCCCGTCGCACGAGTATGCGGGTGGCCGAGGTCTCGGTCCGGGACCAGTCCACACGTTGGGGCTCCTGCTCATCGACCGGGGCCCTCTCGCTCAACTGGAGGCTCATCCTGCTCCCTCCCTCCATCCACGACCATGTCATTCTCCATGAGTTGGCACACCGTCGGCACATGAATCATTCCGACCGTTTCTGGGGGCAGCTGGAATCTTGGGATCCGGATTGGCGCCGACATGACCGCGAACTGACCAAAACCTGGAACCGCCTGATGGACCTCGGACGATGAATGCACCGTCTGCCCAGCGTGGTGACGAGGTCTTCGACATCGTGGATGCCAGTAACAGGGTCATTGGCCAAGGCTTGCGCTCCGATATCCATGCACGTGGGCTACTGCATCGGGCCGTACATATCCTCTGGATCCGTAGCGACGGCCAGCTCTGCCTACAGCGGCGTTCCTTTCGCAAGGACAGCTGCCCGGGACTGATCAGTACGTCCTGCGCCGGCCATCTCGACGCAGGGGAGGACTACCTGCCAGCTGCCTGCCGCGAGCTCTCGGAGGAGCTGGGGCTGACGGTTGCTCCGCACCAGCTGTCGTTCCTCGATACCTGCGAGGCTCATCCGGACCTGGGCCACGAGTTTGTCCAGGTTTTCCTCCTGCGTACCGACCTACCCACCCGCATCCATCTTCCGGAGGTTGATGCCTTGCTCTGGCGCACGCCGGTAGAGGCGGACTGCTGGTCTCGTTGCCAACCCTTGCTCTTCTCGACCTCCTTTCTCCACCTGATGGCTCGCCCCAAACTGCGCACCGCCCTCGGCCTAGGTGCCGGGGCTTGATAAATCCCGGGCGTTCTGCGTCCCTATCTAGATGACGGCCGCCCACCCTGACAAAACCGGTCCCCGGAATGTCGCCTGGTGGCATTGGCTCTGGGTCGCCCCTCTTGCCGGGCTTCTCCGGCTTTGGCTATCCACGCTCCGGGTCAGGGAGGCCAAAGGGTTCCGCGAGGTCGAGGAGCTGCATGGCGGCCCCTCGGTCCTCATCCTATGGCACGATCGCCTGTTTTTCGTTCCTATCGTCACCCAACGCTACCTCAGGCGACCAAGCTATGCCTTGGTTAGTGCCAGCAAGGATGGCGGATGGCTGACCGCCTTTTACACGCTGATGGGCATACGATGCGCCCGCGGCTCGAGCTCTGGTCGTGGCATGGAGGCAATGATGTCACTTGCCCGCGCGGTTCGCAGCGGCGG
>JBFZFD010000111.1:0-14159 GCA_041306485.1 Opitutia bacterium
AGTTCGAGCGCCTCCACGGCGTCTGGGGTCTCGGCATCCTCGCCCGCCGCGGCGCTGCCCTCCAGCCGTCCGACGCCTGGGACGCTCGTCCCTCGCCCCTCTCTCCTGAGTCGACTCGAGCCGCCGCCGCGCGCCGTCTCTTGCCGCTCCTGAAGGATGCCGATGTCGACGTGCGCGCCCAAGCCATCCGCGCCCTCGGCGAGTCGCCCCTCAATGTCTCGGAGATCGGCCTCGCCGCCCTTCTCGCTGATTCCTCCTCCGCTGTCCGACGCGAAGCCGCCATCGCCGCCGCCCGCCTCGCCGACCCCGCCGTGCTGCCCCAAGTCGCCGCGCTACTCGCCGCCAATGCCGATCGCGACCCCACGCTCCGCGCCGCTGGCGCCTTCGCGCTCTCGCGTCTCATCCTCTCGCCCGAAGCGCTCGACACCCTCGCAGCCGACCCCCGTTCGTCTGTTCGCCTCGCCACCGTCGTCGCCCTGCGCCTGAAGGCCGACGCCGCGGTCGCCCAATTCCTTAAGGATGCCGACCCTCGAGTGGCCGACGAGGCCATCCGCGCCATCGGCGATCGGTACCTCGACGATGCGCGCCCCCAGGTCGCGGCGCTCCTCGATAACCTCGGCGCTCGCTCCTGGAAGCCCTTCATCTTGCGTCGCGTGATCCACAGTGCCTTCCGTGCTGGCGGTGAGGCCAATGCCCAACGACTCCTCGCTGTCGCCGCCGACGCCTCGGTGCCCGCAATCGTTCGCGGCGAGGCCTTGCGCCTGCTCGGCACCTGGGTCCAGCCGCACCCGGTCGACCAACTTACCGGCCATTGGGCACCACTGCCCGCGCGCGATCCCGCCGAAGTACGCGTCCCTCTCGCCGCGGCTTTGCCGGCCCTGCTCAAGGGCGACAGCGCGACGCTCCGCGTCACCCTAGCTCTCGTCGAATCGTACCGTCCCGACGTCAGTTCGCTCCCGGACCAGCTCCTCCTCGACCTCGCCAGCAACCGCGCCCTCGGCGGCGCCACCCGCGCGAAGGCCCTGGAGCTCTGGCTCGCTCGCAAACCGGCCGCGCTCTCCGAGGTTGCCCAGCGCTTCGCCAAGGACACCGACGATGCGGTTGCCATGGTTGCGATCGGCGCTCTCGCTCGCCTGAACCCGACCGAGGGTCTGCAGGAACTCGCCGCTGCCTCCAAGGCCGGCTCCGCCGCTCGTCGCCAAGGTGCCTGGAAGGCCCTCGCCACCCTAGAGGCCCCTGGCGTCAGCACCGTCTTTGTCGCCGCGCTCGCCGAGCTCACCCAAGCCAAGGGCATGGGCCCGGCCTCCCTCGAGCTGCTCGAGGCGGCCGCCGCTCGCAAGGAACCCGAGGTCGTCTCCGCGCTGGCCGTGACCCAAGGTGCACTCGCCGCCCACGGTCCGCTCGGCAAGTGGATGCCAGCCCTCGAGGGTGGCGATGCTGCCAACGGCTTTGCGCTCTTCCAAGCACTGCCCGCTGGACAGTGCCTCCGCTGTCACAAGGCCTCCGACGACTCCCATGCCGCGGGCGGGGAGGCCGGTCCGAATCTCGCCGGCGTTGCCCAGCGCTATGATCGAGTCGGCCTGATGGAGTCCGTGCTCATCCCCGGCGCGCATGTCACCTCTGGCTATGGTATCGTGGTCGTGACACTGCGCACCGGCGCGACGCTCCCAGGTACGCTCCTTGCTGAGGCGGCGGGCCATGTCGACCTCGACTCCGGCGGTAATCGCTGGCGGATTGCACGCGCGGACATCGCCTCGATGACCCCACCCGTCTCGGCCATGCCCCCGATGGAATACCTGCTCAAGCCGGCCGAGGTCCGCGACCTTGTCGCATGGATGGCCACTCTCCAGAAGGCCGCCCCGGCACCCAAGGCTCCCGAGCCCAAGTCCCTTGTGCCCGCCTATTTCCCTTCCGGGAAATAGGCTCCCCTCCTCGGTCACCTTTCTCTTACGATTCAACCAACCCCACCTCGCCATGCCCAACCCTTGGACCGGAAAAGGAAACCCTTATACTCGCCAAGAGGTGCTTGACCGCCTGCGTGCCACCTTGGCCAAGGGCCAGCCGATCATCGCGGCCGGGGCCGGTACCGGCATCAGCGCTAAGTTCATTGAGCGCGGCGGCGCCGACCTCATCATCGTCTACAACTCTGGCCGCTTCCGCATGGCCGGCCACGGCTCGACCGCCGGCCTGATGGCCTACGGTGACGCTAACCAGGTCGCGATGGACATCGGGGAATACGAGGTCCTCCCCGTCGTCGAGGAGATCCCCGTTATCTGCGGCGTGCACGCCACCGACCCCCGCCGCCGCATGTGGCATTGGCTCGGTAAGGTCCGCGAGATGGGCTTCAGCGGTATCAATAATTTCCCCACCCATACCATCATCGATGGCAAGTTCCGCCAAATCCTCGAGGAGACCGGCATGAGCACGCGCAAGGAAATCGAGACCGTCGCCCTCGCCCGCAAGATGGACATCTTCACCATTGTCTATGTCGGCTCCCCGGAGGAGTCCAAGGCCATGGCCGAGGCCGGGGCAGACGTCATCATCGCGCACGTTGGCACCACGGTCGGCGGCTCTATCGGTGTCACCGGCGCTACCATGACCCTGCCCGAAGCCGCCCAGGCCACCCAAGCCATGATCGACGCCGCCAAGCCCATCCGCAAGGACCTCATCTTCCTTAGCCACGGCGGCCCCATCAACACGCCCGACGACGCCGCCTACATCAATCTCCACACCGACTGCCAAGGCTTCGTCGGTGCCTCCAGCCTCGAGCGCATGGCCGTCGAGCAGTCCCTTCCCGAGCTCACCCGCCGCTTTAAGCAGATTCCCCTGCGCAAGCGCTGATGCCCATGGCCACTATCGCGGTTCTCGGGACGCTTGATACCAAGGGCGAAGAGCACGCCTTTGTCGCCAGCCTGATCGCCGCTCGCGGCCACCGTGCCCTCCTGATTGATGTCGGCACCGGTTCTTCGCCGACCGTCGCGCCCGACATTACCCGCGACCAAGTGGCCGCTGCCGGTGGGCTCGACCTCGCCAGCCTCGTCGCCGCCCGCGACCGCGGTGCTGCGGTCACTGCGATGTCCCAGGCCGCACCGATTCTCTTGTCCCGACTCGCCGCCGAGGGTCGAATCCAAGGCGTCGTCTCCCTCGGCGGCGGCGGCGGCACTGCCATCGCCAGCGCCGCCATGCGCGCCCTCCCCGTCGGCTTCCCCAAGCTGATGGTCTCAACCCTCGCCGCCGGCAATATCGCCCCCTACGTCGGCACCAAGGACATCGTTATGATGCCGAGTCTAGCCGACGTCGCTGGCCTCAATCGTCTCTCCCGTATCATCTTCACCCGCGCCGCCGGCGCCATCTGCGGCATGGTCGAGGCCGAGCCTGAGGTCGGCGATGCCCGCCCCCTCATCGTCGCCAGTCAGTTCGGCAACACCACGGCCTGCGTTACCAAGGCCAAGGAAATCCTCGAGGCCGCCGGCTACGAAGTTCTCGTCTTCGCCGCCACCGGTGCGGGCGGCCGCATCATGGAGTCCATCATCGAGAGCGGCGTTGTCGCCGGTGTCCTCGATGTCACCACCACCGAGTGGGCCGATGAGCTCGTCGGCGGCACCCTGACCGCGGGGCCGACCCGCATGGACGCCGCCGCCCACGCCGGCGTCCCTGTCGTCGTCGCCCCCGGCTGCCTCGACATGGTCAACTTCGGCGAACCCTCCACCGTCCCTGCCAAGTTCAAGGGCCGTACCTTCTACCACCACAACCCTCAGGTCACCCTTATGCGCACCACGCCCGCCGAGTGCGCTGAGCTCGGGGCCATCCTCGCTCGCAAGGCCAACGCCTACCGCGCCCCCGCGGCCATCCTCCTCCCGCGCAAGGCCATCAGCGTCATCAGTGCCGTGGGCCAGCCCTTCCACGATGCGAAAGCGGACGAGGCCCTCTTCGGTGCCATCCAGCGCGATGCCAAGGTGCCCGTCGTGGAGTACGACCTCGAAATCAACGACCCCGCCTTCGCCACCGCCTGCGCCGAACACCTCCTCGCCCTCATGCGCCAGGTCGCTCGCTAGATCGACCGACTCACTCCGCAGGCTCTGCCTCCTCAACCCTGCCGCCCGGACCGTAGACTGGCGTATCACCCGCGGGTATCACGAGCACCACGCTCTCCGCCTTGGCGTCCGGCCGCTCGCCTGTCTCAGCGATACGTACCAAGCCCTCGTTGCCCGAGACCTTAAACGTTCCCGCCCGGCGGCCCCATCCAGCGTTTACCACCACCACGCGTTGGCGGGCGAAGTCTGGCAAGGGATCCGCATCCTCGCCTTCCCGCTGTGACGCCACATTACGAAGCGACTCGGCGTCCGACGCCACGAAGTCACCCCAGCCCGAGGCCTTCCAGCCCCGCAGCACGCGCCAAGGGAGATCAACCAGCGGCTTCGGGTCGGCTTTTAACTCCACCAAGCCCGCGCGACCGTCCGGCAGCACCGAGATTTCGGCCAGCAGCAAGCCTGTCCCCATCAGTTTCTCATATTCTTTCCCAGTGCCCTCACTGACATAGAAGGCCTCGATGCCGAATCGCGAGGTGCGGCTCCAGCGTGACGACGACCATCGGCCAGTGAGGTAAGGTCCCTCGCTCGGCGGCGCGAGCACCAGGTTGCCTGGCTTGATCAGCCCATCCGCGCCCACCGTGAAGGGTAAGTGCACCACCGTGTCGGCCGGCAGCGCCTTCCGTCCATCTGCCGGCGGATGCGCCTGCGTGCTCCAGAAGTCCTCCCCCAACGCCTCCGCGTTCCTCTTGGAGAGAGTCGAGAATGGGTAGCCCAGGATGACATAGTCGCCCTTCGCTAGGTCTCTCGGGTCTACCGGCTCGCAACGGACAATGAACCGACGCCCCTCTCGCAGTGGCTGGCCGTGGTGCCAGACCATCCAGCCAATCACGCCCAGTTGGAGCGCGTAAGTCGCGACCAGCAGCGCTGTCCCATGCGGCCGGACGCGCGCCAGAAAGGTTTCAGCCCAAGCCGGCCGGAACGGCGTCTCCGGCCTCGCCTCGATCCGCTCAGCCCGCGCACGCCACAGGCGCGCTAGGACGAACAGCGCTGCTCCCAACACCGCGAAGACCGCCGCCATGCCCAGGTAGCCCAGTGCTTCGTGCACGTTCGCGTAGCGCCAGCCCAGCCAGCCGAGAAAGAGTGCGCCGCCTGCCAGGTAGGGCCGCAGCCGACCTTCGTTCAGGCCGAGTTGAAGCAGGCTCGCCACCATGGCCAGCGTGCCAACGTTCGCCGCTGCCTTGACCAGCGAGAGCTCCGCCGGATGGCCCGTGCCGTGGCGCCAGACCTCCGCCAAGGCGAGCGCGCCGGCCGCCGTCCAGGCGTCGTTTCGCCTCGTCCCCTTCCACCGCAACGCCCGGACCGCGGCGAGGAGCACAACGGCGAGCGACAGCGCGCTAAGGATGGGTGCCGTCTGCCAGATGGTCGACAGCTGACCGAAGTCCGCTCGTCCGACCAGGTTCTCTAGGTCACCGATGATCAGTAGCAGCACCGCAGTCGCGGCAAATCCCACTGCTCGCCAGGAATCGGCCCGGCGGTCTCCGGGCGCATGCAGCGCGGCGAGCGCGAGTGGCGCCACGACCAAGGCCAGAGGCGTCGACTGACAGTGAATGCCAAGCATCAGCACCAAGAAGGCGTAGGCCAGCGCCACCGCCCCAATCAGCGGCGCTCGCGGCGTCCGGTAGCCGGCCCACGCGCTCGGCGCGGCCAAGGCGAGGAAGGTCAGCTCGAGCCCCTCGCCCGGCGGTGGGTTTAACGAGATCTTCATGCCTAGCCAGATGGCGCAGAGGGCGAGGTGCGTCACGTGCAGGATCGTCCAGTCCAGCAGGAGGACGAAGGGCAGGGCGGCTAGGCACCACGCCAGCACCGCATTCGGCGCGTGCGCGTCGAGATGGTAAACCTGCCCCGTCATGAAAATCGCCGCGCCCACACCGAGCCCGACCGCGAGGTGCGCGAGCACGCTCGCACCCTCGCTCGCCCTTAGCCGCAGCGTCAGGGCCATGACCTGCAGGCCGATGAGCAGGCCGACAATCATCCCCATTCGCCCGCCGCGCCCGAGCTCCTCCCAGTTGTGGCTCACCACGAGCATGAGGGCGGCGAAGAGCACGATGACCCCGAGCGAACGCATGGCGAAGGCCATGCCACTCGCGTCCTCTCGCTCGGCATAACGGGCGAGCAGACGCGCTCGCTGGGATTCCCCAATCAGTCCCTCGCTAGTCCAAAGACGGCTCTCTTGCTCGAGCCAGGTGCGGAGCTTGCTGGGGAGGGGCATACCTTAGGGTGTGGGAGGTGCTAAAATCTGTCATTCCTAAAAAAAATGAGCAGGCGCCGAAAACACCGTTGTTTTTCGCGATAAGGGTATTCGCGCTTGATGCGGAGGGGGCTAGCCCCCTTGGATGGCGCCTTACCTTCCACCGACATGAGCACCAGCTACAGTGAAATTCAGAAACTCCTCGGCGCCGACGCCGAGGGCCTCCTCGGGTTCAACAGTCCGAAGATCAAGAAGGACCAGATCCACCTTCCCCGCGCGGACTGGGTCAACCACGCCTTCGCCGCCTCCGACCGCAATAACCGCGTCCTCGCCAACCTCCAGCGCCTCTATGGCTCCGGCCGTCTCGCCAACACCGGCTACGTCTCCATCCTGCCTGTCGACCAAGGCATCGAGCACTCCGCCGGCGCCTCCTTCGCCAAGAATCCTATCTACTTCGACGGCGAGAACATCGTTAAGCTGGCCATCGAGGGTGGCTGCAACGCCGTCTGCTCCACCTTCGGCGTCCTCGGCAGTGTTTCCCGCCGCTACGCCCACCAGATTCCCTTCATGGTGAAGATCAACCACAACCAGTTGCTCACCTACCCCAACATCGGAGATCAGGTGATGTACGGCACGCTCAAGCAGGCCGCTGACATGGGCTGCGCTGCGGTTGGCGCCACCATCTACTTCGGCTCGGAGGAATCCAACCGACAGATCATCGAAGTCTCTCAGGCCTTCGCCATGGCCCACGAGCTCGGCATGGCCACTGTCCTCTGGTGCTACACCCGCAACAGCGCCTTCAAGAAGGACAAGGATTACCATGTCTCGGCCGACCTCACCGGACAGGCTAACCACCTCGGCGTGACCATCCAGGCGGACATCATTAAGCAGAAGCTCCCCGAGAACAATGGTGGCTATCTCGCCATCCAGCAGACCGAGTCGTCCTACGGCAAGATCGACAAGCGTATGTACACCGACCTCTGCTCCGATCACCCCATCGACCTCGCCCGCTATCAGGTGGCCAACTGCTACATGGGCCGCATCGGCCTAATCAACTCGGGCGGCCCCTCCGGCTCCAACGACTTCGCCGAGGCAGCCAAGACCGCCGTCATCAACAAGCGCGCTGGCGGACAGGGCCTCATCTCGGGTCGCAAGGCCTTCCAGCGTCCCATCGAAGAGGGCGCCAAGCTCCTCCACACCATTCAGGACGTCTACCTCTCCAAAGAGGTCACTGTCGCCTGAGCGAGTGCCTTTGCTCGCCTGCCGGAGCCCCGCAAGGGGCTCTTTTTTTTGAAGGATGCTAGGGACACTGAGGAGACTGAGGATGCTAGGGACACTAAGGATGCTAAGGATACCAAGGAGAGGCTAAGGGGTCGGAGGATCCCGAGGACGCCAGCCACCCTTTTTCGTTTTTAGTTCTTCGTTTTTCGTTCAGTCCCCTCCGCCCACCATTCCGCCATCTTTTCCATTAAGCGATTAAGCCATTAAGCCAGCGCCCCGCTCCACCGCTATTTCCATTAAGCCATTAAGCCTGCCCGCCATTAAGCCATTAAGCCAGTTAGCCATTAAGCGATTCAGTCGTGCCGCTGTGCCGGCCCTGCGCCGAAGGCGCGCCTAAATCTCCCAGTCCAAGTGGCTGCTCGCTGAGCGGCTCGGACCTGGGCTCTCGGTGGCGACGACGCGGATGACCGTCTCGCTCCCGCCGGTTAGGCGATGGGCCAGGCGCAGCGCCTTGGCCAGAGAGGCGGTGGCGTTGGCGGGCTCGTCGAGTAAAAGATGCTCGGCCGGGAGCGCGTCGGTTAAGCGGCATGCCGCGAGCGTCGCCCTGGCCTCCGCCCCGAGTTCGCAGAGGATGAGGTGACGTCCATCCCGGGAGAGGTTCTCGGCCAACTCGCTGAGCAGGAGCACGCCGTCGGCGTCGAGGTGCTCGGCTTCACGGAACTTTAGCACGAGCACCTTGACCCCGGGGTCGGAGGTCACGCGCCTCAGGTGTTCATGGAAAGCATGCGTCGCCCCGAAGTGTAGGCTGCCTGCAACGTGTAAGATGGAGATACCGGTGACAGGTAGCCCTGCCTCGCGCCGCAGCACCCCACCCTCTTCCGAGAAGACGTATTCCACCACCTTGGGTACGGCGGTCTTGCGGAGGTAATGGGCCACCGCCACTGCGGTGCCGAGGAAGATGGCGATGTCCAACGGCGCAATCAGCGCGGTGGCCAGCGTGACCAAGAACACTACCCGATCCTCGACACCGGAGCGGAGGATGGTGCGGATCACGGGCAGGTTCACCAGCTCGCGCTCCGCTGCGATGGTCATGATGGCCAAGGTGGCCAAGGGAATTTTAGCGAGGAGGCTGCCCCCGAGATGCACCAGTCCGAGTAAGGCGAGCCCCGTCGCGATCGAGGCGATGCCTGTGCGCGCGCCCGCGGCGATGTTGAGCGTCGAGCGGCTGACCGAGCCCGAGGCAGGCATGCCACCGGAGGCCGCGCAGGCGAGGTTGGCCGCACCGAGGCCGAGCAATTCCTGGGGAAGGTTGGCTGGCCGCCCCAGGCGAAGGGCGGAGGCGCGTGCGTTGGCCGTGCCCTCGATCACGATGAACACCGCGAGTGCCAGGGCAGGGGAGAAGAGGCTGGAAAAGTTGTGGAACGAGAGTGCCGGGCTCAGGGCGGTCGGGGTGGCCGACTCCATTCCGACGTAGGCAAATAGCCCCTGCCGCAGAGAAGGTCCTGTCGCCAGCGCCACGTTCTCAGCGACCATGGCGAAGAAAGATCCCGCCGCGATGGTCGTGAGGATGGTCGCACCCAACCCCAAGCGCGAGCGTGTCACCGCGAAGACAATCAACGAGGCGAGCGCTACCGCGAGGTCGGGGTTCAGCACTCCGGACAGACCTTGGCCGAGCTCGGCCAGCATCTCAAAGGGCGAGCCATTGGCGTCGACCTTGATGCCAAGCGCGAAGGGTAACTGCAGGACAAACACTCGGATGGCTGCTGCCGCGATAATGGCCGCGATGACGGTGCGAGGGACGAAGTCAGCGAAGCCCCCGAGCCGCAGCCAAGCGGCGAGTAGGACAAACCCTCCGGTCATTGCGAGCAATGCAGGCAGCAGGGCGAGGCGAGTCTCGGGCGTGGTGCCACCGACCGCGGCGAAGGTCCCGACCAGCAGCGCTGCGGAGGCGTTGGTTGGCCCGCAAGAGAGCATGGGCGAGCCCGCGAAGAGCGGGGCCACGAGCGCTGCCACCCCCGCTCCAAGGATGCCGCTCCAGACCGGCAGACCTGCCTTGGTTGCGAAGGCGATGGAGAGGGGCAGGGCGAGCAGGGCGACCGAGAGCCCAGCGGTTAGGTCGGCGCGTAGGCTGGTGGCGTTGCTCGCCCGCAGCTCATGTCGGAAGGGGAAGGGATCGAGATGGGGATGCTTACCCCCGAGGCCGAGCGCCGCCAGCAGGCGGGCAAGCGGCGATGGTCGGGCTTCGGGCACGCTGTAAGTGATGTCCGTCTGGCCGGGTGTTCAACCGATTTCGTCCCGAAGCCTCAGGCCTCGGGTGCGAGGTGGCGCAGCAGCGCGAACTGGAGCAGGCCGAAGCAATCGTAGCAGGCGAGGGCATGACCCTGCTCCGTGGTCAGTCCGGCAGAGGAGGTTGTGCCCGACTCCGTCTCTAGGGCATCGTCCGCCAACGATGCTAAAACAGTCTCGCGCAGAGTCAGGCGGATGGCGGAGAGGGCGCGTAGCATCGTCCAGCCCGCCTCCTCCGAGGGCAGCAGGATGATCGCTGGATCTCCCTTGGCTCCGGCTAGCGCCGTGGAGAGGAAGGCGCATTCTTCGGACACCGCCGCGCCCAGCTCGGCCGACCAGGCCTTGCGCATCTCGCCATCGTCCTCGGGTAGCCAAGCGCGGTTGACCGCGCCCCTTGCGGCCGCCGGGGCGGCCAAGCGAAGCAGGTCGCTGAGGACCGTGCGGGCCTCGGGGGTAAGGGAGAGGCGGATCTCAGCCATCGGCTTGGAGCTCGGCACGGAGATGCCATTGCTGGAGTTGAAGCACGAGGCCTTCCGCCCGCTCACGCCCACCGGACCAGACAGCCGTTCGTCCTTTGCGATGGATCTCGAGCATCAGGCGTCGGGCTTCATCAGCATCGACCTGTAGCACCCGCACGAAGCAGGCTACCACGTAGGGCATGGTGTTGACCGGGTCGTTGCTCACGATGACGCGCCATGTCCGCTCTTTAGCGGTGGCGGTGGCACTCTCGGGCTTGGGCTTGGCTTTGGTCTTGGCCATCGGCTTGGCTTCATCCTGAAACCTCGCCACTCTTTCGCAAGCCGTCCTGCTTGTTTGCACCCTCCAGCAGGCGAATCAGCCCAGTCGGCCCGCACGGATAACTTGGCCCGAGGCGGATCACCCTCCCAGCGGAAATCCCCTTGGGGAGTCCCTTAGGGAGATCGACCAACACCAGTCCATCACCCCCGAGCGGAGCCACCTCCCCCCTGGCGCCTGCCTTAGATGGATGGTGAATTTCAGCGCAGGGAATCCCCCATCCCGTCAGCATCCGCGCCAGCCAGGCCCGCTGCCGGCTGGGTCCGCCGCAGAGCAGGACCGGTCCCCGGAGGGAGGGCCTTGGAGCAAGCCCTGGGGCACTCTGCACCCTCAGCTCCGCCCAAAAGGCCGTGCCACGAGGGCCCATCTCCACGCCTGCCTCGCCGCCATGGGAACGAGCTAGGTCTCGTACGATGTGTAGGCCTAATCCTTGGCCGGGGGAATCCTTCCGACATATCCTCGGCTCGAAGAGAGAGCATGCGATTGCTGGGTCGATTCCCGGTCCCTCGTCCCTGACCACGATGCGCAGTCGCCAACCGTCCAGCGTGCGTTTTGTCCTGACCTCGACCTCCGCGCACCCACCGGGCGCGTGCCTTAGGACATTCCCCATCAGGTTGGCGGCGATGCGATGGAAGACGCCACGCGGTCCGTTGACCCGCCAAGGTCCCCCTCCCTTACGGTAACATAGGAAGCGCGTGCTGCCCCCACCCGGCTGGCTAGTAAGAAAACAGGAGAGAGACTCCACTTCCTCGAGCGGGGCAAATTGCTCCACGGCGATGGGGGGTCTTAAGAGCAGGCGAATCTCCTCCAGGCACTCCCTCGCCCGATTCGCCCACTCGCGACGCTTCCCCTGGAGTCCGGATCCGCAAAGCAACTCCATCCAGCCCAGGGCGGCCTGGGCTGGCGACCCGAGGTCGTGCAGGGTCTGGACCTCGGGCGGGGTGGACTTCCGGGGTAGGGGAGCCATGCCACCATTCTTGCCAAGTGTCGTGGGTCTCCAACTAAGTAAAATCCTCATTTAGAGGGATTGCCTTTGCTTGCCTTCTCTCAGCAAACCCCCTTTTTAAGACCCATGCGTCTCTCCTTGCTCCTCCTGCCTTTGGCAGTCACCGCCGCCCCCTTCCAGGCCACGGATCTCCCCGCCGATGCTAAGTGGTTCGTCCACGTCGACCATGACGCTGCCCGCGCCTCCGTCGTCGGCTCCAAGATCCTCGGCATCACCGACGATCGCACCTGCCCTGTTCCCGAGATCCGCGCCTTCGCTGAGGCCACCGGTTTTGACGGCCGTCGCGACCTCGTCGCCTTCACCGCTTATGGCAATGGCCAGCCCAAGCGCGCCGTCGGCGTGCTTCGCCACTCCGGCGACAACTTGAAGGTCGGCGAGTACCTTAAGTCCAAGGGTGCCGAGCCCGAGCTGATCGACGGCGTGCCCTCCCTCGGCTTCGACTGCGAGCCCGCTGGCTGCAAGCTCCTCGTCGCCTTCCCCCGCGCCGGCGTCCTTGTCATCTCGATGAGCCCCGCCGACCTCGCCGCCGCCTGTGCCGCCCTCAACAACACTTCGGTTGTCGCGACCCTTCCCGTCGAGCTCGCCGCCCTCTCCGGTGGTTCCCCCCTCGTTCTCGCCGGATCCGACATGGCTGCCGTCGCCTCCGTCAATCCCCGTGCTCGTATGCCCGTCCCCGTGCGCTCGGGTGCCATGTCCGTCTCTGAGGTTTCCGGTACTGTGGCCGTCACCTCCGCCCTGACCTTCAAGGACGCTGAGTCCGCCGGCGCCGCCGCCAAGATGGTCGAAGGCATGAAGGCCCTCACCGCCCGCCGTCCCGAGATGGCCAAGTGGATGGAGTCACTCAAGTCCTCCACCCAAGACAACGAGCTCGCTGTCCAATGGTCCGCCAGCGCTGCCGCCATCACTGCAGAGATGGATAAGGCACGCTCGCGCTGGCAGGAGATCAAGGAAAAGCGCGGCTCCAAGACCGCCTCTTGCCCCCTCACCGGCAAGTAAGCTACTCGCCAATTGCTAGCAGGCCGGCTCCATGGAGCCGGCCTTTTCATTTCCCGTGGTGCTCAGGAAGGGACTTGAACCCTTACGCCTTTGGGGCACTAGAACCTGAATCTAGCGTGTCTGCCATTCCACCACCTGAGCGACTCGCGGGAGGTGGAGCAAAGATGCACCCGCCGTGGTGTCAAGGCTGGGGCTCCACCAAGTCCAGCTCCAGGTAGACGCAGTCGAGCCATTGGCCCAGCTTGTGGCCTGCGCCGCGCAACCTTCCCGCCTCTTTGAAGCCCAGCGCAGCGTGGAGGCCGAGGCTGGCCGGCTGGTCGCCCGAGATGCGCGCGAGCAACTTACGGTAGCCGATGGCGCGCGCCCGCTGGATTAGCTCACCTAGGAGCAACTTGCCTAGACCTTTACCGCGTTCCTCGGGATGAATGAAGATCGAGTCCTCCGCCAAATGCCGCCAGCCCGAGCGGCTGTTGTAGGGGGAGAGAGCCCCCCAGGCTAGTAGTCGCCCCTCGGCTTCCACGACGAGCAAGGGGTGTCGAGGGCCGCGCCTCCCCAGCCCATCCCGCCCGAAGAGTTCCCGGTCGTTCTCTTCCCAAGTACACGTACAGGCCTCCACATAGTAGCCATAGATGGCATTCATGGCGGGAATATCCCCCGGCTGGGCCTCGCGGATGACAGGGGGCATGACGGTCACCTTGGGCCGCTGGGGCAGGGGAGTCAAAAGCCTGTTTTGTCCTGTTGACATCCCTCTCGCCCCCCGCTTTGTAAGTCAACTTTCCGCCTCCCGGCGGTTCACTTACGACCATGAAAGTCACCTCCTCCCTCAAGTCGCTCAAGCGCCGCCATCCCAATTGCCAGGTGGTTCGCCGCAAGGGCCGCGTCTACGTGATCAACAAGACCAACCCTCGCTTCAAGGCCCGCCAAGGCTGATACCATCGGGTTTCCCACGCAACCACCCCTACCTCTTATGAAGTCCGAAGGTCATCCCGAATACCATCCCGTGGTGTTCATCGACGTCTCCACCAACCTGGAGTACCCCACCCATTCCACCCTCCGTTCCAAGGAAACCAAGGTGATCAACGGCGTGGAGTACTTCGTCATCCGTCGCGACGTCACCGCCGCCTCCCACCCTGCCTACACGGGCGAGAAGCGCTTCGTCGACGCCGCCGGCCGCGTTGATAAGTTCAACAAGAAGTTCACCGCCCGTCGCTAAGACGGTCACTGAACCTTCCAAAACCCGCTGAGGCGGGTTTTTTTGTGCTTTGTATCTATCCCGACACATTGGACATTGTTCACACTAGTACAACAGGGGGCTGGTCTCACTTGGATAAAGGCCTAAAATGCTCTATTTTGGCTAACTTAGTGCAAAAAGCAGGGTAAAGGGCCTGTTTTGCGGCCCATGAATCAGTTACAAAGCCGCAATAAGGCTTGCTTGGTCCCGACTTATTCACATCTCGGAGGTCGCTATGAAGCACATCCCCGTCCTCGCCCTCACCGTCCTCACCGCCGCAGCCTCGGCCCAGATCGCTCCCGCGTCTGCCCCCGCTGCCAAGCAGTCCTTCTCCTACGACCGCGT
>JBFZFD010000112.1:0-11002 GCA_041306485.1 Opitutia bacterium
ACCGACACCGACCACGGCAAGCTTCAGGTCTCGGTCGACATCTTCGGTCGCCCCACTCCCGTCGAGCTCGAGTTCTGGCAGGTCGCCCGCGACGACCGCAGCTAATTCCCCTCTCCCTCCAACACTTCATCCCACCACAACATGGCAAAGAAAGTCATCGGCTAAATTCGACTCCAGCTCCCCGCCGGAGCCGCCAACCCCGCCCCTCCCGTGGGTCCCGCCCTCGGCGCCAAGGGCGTCAACATCATGGCGTTCTGTAAGGAGTTCAACGCCCGCACCAAGGACCAGGCCGGGCTCATCCTTCCTGTCGTCATCTCCGTCTTCCAGGATAAGTCCTTCACCTTCATCCTTAAGTCGCCCCCCGCATCCGTCCTCCTCAAGAAAGCGGCCAAGATCGAGTCCGGCGCCGCTGTTCCCAACCGCGACAAGGTCGGCAAGGTCACTCGCAAGCAGGTCCTCGAAATCGTCGAGCTCAAGAAGAAGGACCTCAACTCCGCCAACCCCGACCAAGCCGCCCGCATGATCGAGGGTACTGCCCGTTCGATGGGCATCGAGATTGTCGGCTAATTTTCCCCCAACCCAAACCCAACCCTACACTGCTACCCGCAGGAGACCAAAAGTCGCCATGAACAACCACACCAGCAAGCGCTACCGGGAGGCCGCCAAGGCCGCCGACCTCGCGCAGTCCTACTCCGTCGCCCAAGCGGCCGAGATCCTCAAGAAGATGCCCTCGGCCAAGTTCGACGAAACCGTCGAAATCTCCGCCTGTCTCGGCGTCGATCCCAAGCAGTCCGACCAGATGGTGCGCGGCACCGTCTCCCTCCCCGCCGGATCGGGCAAGAAAATCCGCGTGATCGTCTTCACCGAGAATCCTGAGGAGGCCCTCGCTGCTGGCGCTGATGTAGCCGGCCTCAATGACCTTATCGACAAGGTGCTCGGCGGCTGGATGGACTTCGATGTCGCCGTCTCCACCACTTCTGCGATGAAGGACGTCCGTAAGGTCGCCCGCGTCCTCGGCCCTCGCGGTCTCATGCCCAACCCTAAGTCTGGTACCGTGACCGACGACGTCCCCCGCACCCTCGCCGAGGTCAAGGCAGGCCGCGTCGAGTTCAAGATGGATAAGACCGCCAACATCGTGATCGTTGTCGGCAAGAAGTCCTTCTCCACCGACAAGCTGGAGCAGAACATCGCCGCCGCCCTTGGCGCCCTCGCCAAGTCCCAGCCTTCGGGCTTCGCTGGCCCCCGCTTCGTCAAGTCCGTCACCCTCAGCTCGACCATGAGCCCGGGCATCAGCATCGACCTGCGCGCCGTTGTCGCGCCCGCCGCCTAAGCCTTCCGCCGCCGCCCAACCCAAGAACCCACCCAACATGCGCGCCGAAAAACAATTCCTCGTCGACGAAGTCGCCGGTCACCTCGCTAAGTCGAGCTACCTCTTGGTGGCTAACTTCACCAAGGTCACGGTCAAGGACGCCACCGACATTCGCAACCAACTCCGCCCGCTCGGGGCCGAGTACCACGTGGTCAAGAATAGTATCCTCGCCATCGCCGCCAAGAAGGCCGCTTTGCCCGACCTCTCCGCCCACCTTTCTGGGCACACCGCCCTCGTCACCGGTGGCGACAATCCCTCCGCCGTCGCCAAGGTGCTGGTCAAGTTCTTCAAGGACTTCGCCCGCCTCGAGGTCAAGGCCGGCGTCCTCGATACCAAGCTGCTCACCGCCGCTGAGATCCAGGCGCTCGCCATGCTCCCCTCGCTGGACGTCATCCGAGCCCAGCTGCTCTCCCTCCTCTCCACCCCGGCCACCTCTGTGGTCCGGATCCTCGTGGCCAAGAACGAGGCGGCCGAGAAGGCCGCCACGCCCGCCGCCTGACCCTTTCCGCCGGATCTTGGCCAAGTTGGCCGAGGCGAGGCGGGACACCCAAAACCCAACCCAAACAACCCACCAAAGAACCCTGGTTCGGGGCCCCGGCCCTCAAATGACCCTCACGGGTCGCGAACCGTTCAAGGAAAAACCAACATGAGCAACATCACCAAAGATCAAGTCATCGAGTGGCTAAGCGCCCAGTCTGTCATCGAAGTCGCCGCCCTCGTCAAGGACCTCGAGGCCAAGTGGGGCGTCAGCGCCGCTGCCCCCGTCGCCGCTGTCGCCGCTGGCGGCGGAGAGGCTTCCGCCCCCAAGGAGGAGCAGACCGCCTTCGACGTCATCCTGAAGGAGAAGGGCCCCAACGCCATCAACGTCATTAAGGAGGTCCGCACCATCACCGGCCTCGGCCTCAAGGAGGCCAAGGACCTCGTCGAGAGCGCCCCCAAGGTCGTCAAGGAAGGCGTCACCAAGGACGAAGCGAAGGACCTGGAGGCCAAGCTCAAGGCCGCCGGCGCCGTCGTCGAGATCAAGTAACGCCACCCGCGCACCCGCGCGCCGCCTACGAGCGGGGCGCGGGCGGACCACCCGGTCCGTCCCGCCCCCCGCCTTTTTCCCAACGGCCGCCCCGTCCGCACACGAGGCAAACCACTCCAACCGACTCCCAACGCATTCCCGCCCATGTCCAACGAACGTAAGAATTTCGGCAAGCTCCGCGAGGTCATCCCTCCGCCGAATATGATCGAGAACCAGATCATCTCCTTCCAGGAGTTCCTGCAGATGGACCTGGCCCCCGCCCAGCGCTCCAACCTCGGGCTCGAGTCCGTTTTCAAGGAAGTCTTCCCTGTCGAAAGCAATAACGGCAACTTCCGCCTCGAATACCTCGATTACACCCTGACCCCTCCCCGCATGGGCGAGCTGGAGTGCATCCGCGAAGGCACCACCTACGGCGTTTCCCTCATGCTCAAGCTGCGCTTGGTCGAGAAGGGCGCCTTCAAGGACGAAGAAATCCTCATGGGCGACCTGCCCATGGTGACCGACCGAGGCTCTTTCGTCATCAACGGCGCCGAGCGCGTCGTCGTCGCCCAGCTCCACCGCTCCCCGGGCATCGCCTTCGAAGAGGCTCCCCACACCAGCGGTAAGTTGCTTCACGCCTTCCGCATTATCCCCGACCGCGGCACCTGGATTGAGGTCCAGTTCGACCAGAACGACCTTCTCTGGGTCTACCTCGACCGCCGTCGCCGCCGCCGCAAGTTCCTCCTCACCACCCTCCTGCGCGCCTTCGGCTACAATCAGGACCGCGATATCCTCTCCCTCTTCTACGATCAGCGCGAGATGACCGTGAAGCAGGCCCTCGAGCTCAGCCCCGAAGACCAGGCCCGCCTCGTCTTCGCCGACGACCAGGTCAACGTCACCTTGGGTAAGCCCATCGCCAAGCAGTACGACAAGCTCGACACCGCGACCCTCAAGTCCCTCCTCGCCTCCTCTGGCCCCAAGTCCCGGTTCACTGTCTACGACACCGAGCCCGACGGCGGCGCCATCATCCTCGCGCTCCGCAAGGACACCGAGGGCAATGGCATCCGCAACGAGGAAGACGCAGTGAAGGAAATCTTCCGCAAGCTCCGCCCCGGAGAGCCCGTCAACACCAAGAGCGCCAAGGCTCACATGCACCGGCTCTTCCAGGATCCCCTGCGCTACGACCTCGGCCGCGTCGGCCGCTACAAGCTCAACCAGAAGCTCGCTCACCGCGGCGATCAGGCCAAGTCCTTCCGCAATAAGCAGGAAGAGGCTGAGGCCGAGCTCCGCTCGCGCACCATCGATAAGGACGACATCGTCGCAGCCACCAAGCAGCTCTTCCAGCTCCGCCGCGGCAAGCTCCACATCGACGACATCGATCACCTCGGCTCGCGCCGCGTCCGCAACGTCGGCGAGCTCCTCGCCAACCAGTGCCGCGCTGGCCTCAAGAACGTGGTCAAGACGGTCAAGGCCCGCATCAACGAGTACGACCAGTCCGTCGACTCGCTCACGCCCCAGAAGTTGGTCAACCCCAAGCCCTTCGCCAACGCCATCCGCGAGTTCTTCCAGCGCAGCCAGCTCTCGCAGCTGATGGACCAGATCAATCCCCTCGCTGAGCTCACCCACAAGCGTCGTCTCTCCGCTCTCGGGCCCGGCGGCCTCAACCGCGACCGCGCTGGCTTCGAGGTTCGCGACGTCCATCCCTCGCACTACGGTCGCATCTGCCCGATTGAGACCCCCGAAGGTCCCAATATCGGCCTGATCAACTCCCTCTCGACCTACGCCCGGGTCAACCCCTACGGCTTCATTGAGGCCCCCTACCGCAAGGTCCTGCGCGGTAAGGTCACCGACCGTGTCGAGTACATGACTGCCGACCAAGAGGAGCGCTTCAAGGTCGCTCAGGCCAACTCCGTGGTGGAGAAGGACGGCCGCCTCCGTGGCCCGGTCACCTGCCGCGTCATCGACGACATTCAAGAGCTCGACCCCGAAGACGTCGATTACATGGACGTCTCCCCTCAGCAGGTCGTCTCCGTGGCCGCTGGCCTCATCCCTTTCCTAGAGCACGATGACGCCAATCGCGCGCTGATGGGTTCCAACATGCAGCGACAGGGCGTGCCCTTGATCCAGACCGAGGCACCCTACGTCGGCACCGGGCTCGAGCGCCGCGTCGCCATCGACTCCAAGACGGTTATCGTGTCCGAGGGTCCCGGCATTGTCGCCGCGGTCGATGCGCGTCGCATCATCGTGACCAAGGATGGCGAGATCACCGCCAGCCAGGCCGACAACCGCAAGCTTCGCTCCATCCCGGAGAAGGGGCTCTACGTCTACGACCTTCGCAAGTTCCTCAAGACCAACTCCTCGACCTGCTTCAACCAGCGTCCCATCGTGGCCACTGGCCAGAAGGTCAAGGAGGGCGACATCATCGCCGACGGCGCCGCCACCGACAAGGGCGAGCTCGCCCTCGGTCGCAACGTGCTCGTCGCGTTCATGCCCTGGAACGGTTACAACTTCGAGGATGCCATCCTTCTCTCTGAGCGTCTGCTCAAGCAGGACACCTTCACCTCGATTCACATCGAGGAGTTCGAGGTCACTGCTCGCGACACTAAGCTCGGGCCGGAGCAGATCACCCGCGACATCCCGAATCTCTCTGAGACCGCCCTGCGCAACCTCAATCGCGACGGCGTTATCCGCATCGGCGCTGAGGTCCAGCCTGGCGATATCCTCGTCGGCAAAATCACCCCGAAGAGCGAAGGCGACCTCGCCCCTGAGGAGAAGCTCCTCCGCGCCATCTTCGGCGAGAAGGCCCGCGATGTGAAGGACACCTCCCTCGTCGTCCCCTCCGGCATCAGCGGTATCATCATGGACGTCAAGGTGTCCTCCCGTACCGACCAGGACGACGGCAAGCTTGACGCTGCCGAGCAGCGCCGCGCTCTTAAGAAGGTCAACGAGGAGCACCGCACCCTCGAGTCCAAGCTCCGCGAGGAGATGACGGACACCCTCTCCAACTTCCTCCTCGGCGAGAAGATTCCTCTCGATGTCCGTAACTCGGACACCGGTGAGGAGATCATCCCTGCCAACCGGAAGATCACCAAGACCCTGCTCCGCCGCCTCGCCTCCGTCTCGCGTACCATCGAGATGAATGACTCGCCGGTGAAGCAGAAGATTCGCAGCATCCTCGACAACTACCACCGTCGCTTCGATGAGCTGGACGCCGAGCGCGCCCGCAAGACCGAAGCCATCGAGCAGGGCGTCGACGAAGGTGGCGCGATCAAGAACGTCAAGGTCTACATCGCCACCAAGCGCAAGGTCCAGGTCGGTGACAAGATGGCCGGCCGCCACGGCAACAAGGGCGTTGTCGCCCGCATTGTGCCCGTCGAGGACATGCCTTACCTCCCCGACGGCACGCCCGTCGACATTTGCCTCAACCCCCTCGGCGTGCCCTCACGCATGAACGTCGGGCAGGTCCTCGAGACGCACCTTGGTTGGGCTTGCTCCAAGCTTGGCCTCAAGGTCGCCACCCCGATCTTCGACGGCATCCCTGAGGCTCAGATTCGCGAGTACCTCAAGGAGGCTGGCCTACCCGAGACTGGCAAAGCCATGCTCTACAACGGCCACACCGGTGAAGCCTTCGACCAAGATGTGGTCGTCGGTCACATCTACATGATGAAGCTGAACCACCTCGTCGCGGACAAGATCCACGCCCGCGCCACTGGTCCCTACAGCCTCATCACCCAGCAGCCCCTGGGCGGCAAGGCCCAGTACGGCGGTCAGCGCTTCGGTGAGATGGAGGTCTGGGCCCTCGAGGCCTACGGCGCCGCCTACACCCTGCAGGAGCTTCTCACCGTCAAGTCCGACGACGTCGCCGGCCGTACCAAGATCTACGAGCAGTTGGTCAAGGGTGAGAACACCCTGGTCAGCGGCACTCCTCAGTCGTTCAACGTGCTGATGAAGGAAATGCAGGCCCTCTGTCTCGACGTTAAACTCAACTCCAAGAACCGCCCCGAGCGCGCCTGAGAACCCCCCGAACCCTTATACAAAAATGATTCAACCCGAGCACGCGCCCGAGTTCACGCCCAACGAATCGAAGGAGCAGACCTTCGATTCGGTCTCCATCTCCATCGCCTCGCCCGAGGAGATTGTCGCCTGGTCCGGCGACCAGCTCCTCGACGAGACCGACGAGTGGGGCAATCGCAAGGCTAAGGGCCTCAAGGAGGTTAAGAGCCCCGAGACCATCAACTACCGTTCGTTCAAGCCCGAGCCCAACGGCCTCTTCTGCCAGCGCATCTTCGGCCCTGTCCGCGACTACGAGTGCTACTGCGGCAAGTACAAGAAGGTGAAGTATAAGGACGTCACTTGCGACAAGTGCGGCGTCGAGGTCACCGTCTCCCGCGTGCGCCGCGAGCGCATGGGTTACATCCGCCTCGCCATTCCTGTCTCCCACATCTGGTTCCTCAAGAGCATGCCGAGCAGGCTTTCGCTCATGCTCGACATGACCACCCGCTCCCTCGAGCAGGTCATCTACTACCAGAAGTACCTCGTGGTCGACCCCGGCCAGACGGGCATGCAGCGCAAGGAACTCCTCACCGAGGATGAGTTCCGCGTCGCCGTGCAGAAGCATGGCCCCGATGCCTTCAAGGCTCACATGGGCGCCGAGGCCCTCCAACTCCTCCTGCGCGAGATGGACCTCGCTGCCACCGTTGAGGAGCTCCGCGACCAGCTTCGCAACACCCGCTCTAAGCAGATCAAGAAGAAGGTCGCCCGCCGCATGAAGGTGGTGCAGGGCTTCCTCGAATCCACTAAGCGCCCCGAGCACATGGTGCTCACCGTGCTGCCGGTCATCCCCCCCGACCTCCGCCCGCTCGTCCCTCTCGAGGGTGGCCGCTTCGCTACCTCGGACCTGAACGACCTCTACCGTCGCGTCATCAACCGCAATAATCGCCTCCGCTCCCTCATCCAGATGAAGACGCCCGACGTCATCATCCACAATGAGATGCGCATGCTCCAGGAAGCGGTTGACGCCCTCCTCGACAACGGCCGCCACGGCAAGCCCGTCAAGGATCGCGACCGGCAACTCAAGTCGCTCAGCGACATGCTCAAGGGCAAGCACGGCCGCTTCCGCCAAAACCTGCTCGGTAAGCGCGTCGACTACTCTGGTCGCTCCGTCATCGTCATCGGCCCCGAGCTCAAGCTCACCCAGTGCGGCCTGCCCAAGAAGATGGCGCTCACCCTCTTCGAGCCCTTCATCATCAAGCGCCTCAAGGAGCTCGGCCTGGTTCACACCGTCCGTAGCGCCAAGAAGTACATCCTCGAGCGCCGGCCCGAGGTCTGGGATCTCCTCGAGGAAGTGACCAAGGGTCACCCTGTCTTCCTCAACCGCGCTCCCACGCTCCACCGCCTCTCCATCCAGGCCTTCGAGCCCGTCCTCATCGAGGGCGACGCCATCCGCCTGCACCCCCTCGTCTGTACCGCCTACAACGCGGACTTCGACGGTGACCAGATGGCCGTGCACGTGCCCCTGTCCCTCGAGGCCATCATGGAGTGTAAGCTCCTGATGATGTCGTCGAACAACATCTTCTCGCCCTCCAGCGGTAAGCCCATCCTCACGCCTTCGCAGGACATCGTCCTCGGAGCCTATTACCTCACCTACGAGCCCGCTACCAAGCCCGCGAAAGACACCCACCTGCCGCTCTTCAATGCGGTCGAGGACGCGCTCTTCGCAGAGGCCGATGGCTCCCTCCACTTCCACGACTGGGTGCGCTTGCGCAATCCCGACCGTGGCCGTGATACCGTCTACGGCGACAAGGAGTCGTCCACCCTCGTCACCACCGTGGGTCGAATCCTTTTCAGCACCATCTGGCCTCGCCAGCTCGGATTCGTTAACTTCACGGTTAAGAAGTCCCAGGTCGGCGACCTCATCCTCAACACCTACAAGTCCGTCGGCGGCGAAGAGACCATCCCCGTGCTCGACGCGCTCAAGGAGACTGGCTTCCGTGTCGCTACCCGCGCCGGTATCTCCATCGGCGTCAGCGACATGATCTTCCCTAAGGATAAGGAGAAGATTGTCCGCGAAGCCTCCGAGAAGGTCGCCACCACCCGCCGCAACATCGCGGAGGGTACCATTACCGAGGAGGAGCGCCGGAGCAAGGTCGTCGCCATCTGGAACGCCGCGACCGACCAAATCGCTCAGTCCGTCTACACCACTCTGGCCGGTTCGGCCCGCGTGGCCGGCGTCCGCAAGGGCGACCCGCGCCATCCCGGCCGCTGGATCGTCAATCCCGTCCATGCTATGATGGATTCCGGTGCCCGAGGCAATAAGGCCCAGGTCAAGCAGCTCTGCGGTGCGCGCGGCCTCATGGCCAAGCCCTCCGGTGAAATCATCGAGCGCCCCATCCTGTCCTCGTTCCGTGACGGTCTGTCCGTCCTCGAGTACTTCCTCTCGACGCACGGAGCCCGTAAGGGTCTGTCCGACACCGCGCTCAAGACCGCGGACGCCGGCTACATGACTCGTAAGCTTTGCGACGTCGCCATGGATGTCATCGTGACCGACGACGCCGTGGGTCCTCCCGACGGCGAGGTCGTCAGCCTCGGCGAGGCCGTCCTCGGCCGCCACCTCTCGAAGGCCGTCGACAACCCCTCGGGTGCAGTCAAGCCCCTCGCCCGCGAGGGCGACGTGCTCACCGACGAGCTCATGTCGAAGTTGCGCGACGCTGGCGTCGACCGCGTCTCCGCCCGCCTCCCCAACGGCATCTGGAAGTCCGCCATCTACGACGGCGACGAAATCCTCCTGCCTCTCTCCGACCGTATCCTCGGGCGCTGCGCGGCCGAAGACATTGTCAACCCGCTCAACCCCTCCGAGGTCCTCTGCAAGGCCGGACAACTCATCGATGAGCCCGCAGTCCAGCGCATCGAGAAGGCCGGGGTCGAGCGCGTCAAGATCCTCTCCCCCTTGACCCACATGCGGGTCAACGCCATCCCTCCCCGCGCCTACGGCCTCGACCCTTCCACGGGCAGGCTGGTCGAGCGTGGCACCGCGGTCGGTATCATCGCCGCCCAGTCCATCGGCGAGCCTGGTACGCAGCTGACCATGCGAACCTTCCACATCGGTGGCGTCGCCCAGCTCAAGACTCCCGAGCTCCGTGCCCGCGTTGGCGGTAAGGTCGAGTACCTCGACCTCAACTGCGTCGAGCTCGGCGATGGCTACAACCTGGCCATGAATGGCAACGGCTCGCTCCGCATCCTAGGCGAGAAGGGCGAGGTCCTCGAGGACTACCGCCTCCCCTCCGGCGCCATCATCGGCGTCAAGGACGGCAAGAAGGCCACCAAGGGCGACATGCTCTGCCGCTGGGACCCGAACTTCACCCCCATCCTGGCTAACGCTGCGGGTAAGGTGCGCTTGGGCGACATGATCGCTGGCGTCACCTTCACCGAAGAGCGCGACAACTCCGGCTCGGTCTTCAAGTACGTCATCGAGCACTCGGATGAGCAGAACCCTCGCGTCGAGATCGTCGACGGGAGGGGCAGGGCACTCGCTACCTTCTCCATCCCCGCCGGCGCTCGCGTCGAGGTGAGCGATGGCGACAGCGTCGAGGCTGGATCCTCCCTCGCCAAGATCCCCCGCCAGGCCACCAAGACTCAGGACATCACCGCTGGCCTGCCCCGCATCTCCGAGCTCTTCGAGGCCCGTCCTCCCAAGGAGGCCGCCGAAATCGCCAAGATCGATGGCACGGTGCGCTTCGAGCCCTCTGTCCGTGGTAAGAAGAAGCTCGTCGTGGTCGATGCTATCGGCCGCGAAGAGGAGCATCTCATCCCCCACGGCAAGCACATCGTCGTCGCGGCTGGCGAAAAGGTGAAGCAGGGTCAGCCCCTCACCGATGGTGCCATCGACCCTCACGACATCTTGGACATCCTTGGCCAATCCCGCGTCCAGGACTACCTCATCACGGAGATCCAGAAGGTCTACCGCACCCAGGGCGTTGTCATCAGCGACAAGCATATCGAAATCATCGTTGCCCGCATGCTCCGCAAGGTGCGCGTGACCGACCCGGGAGACTCCGAGCACCTCTGGGGCGAGCAGGTCGACCGCACCCTCCTCATCGACGAGAACCGTCGTATCCAGGACCGCGGTGGCATGATCGCCGAGTCCGAGCCCATCCTGCTCGGTATCACCAAGGCCTCCCTCGAAACCGAGTCCTTCATCTCGGCTGCCTCCTTCCAGGAGACCACCCGTGTGCTCACCGACGCCGCCACCATGGCCAAGGTCGATAACCTCACCGGATTTAAGGAGAACGTGATTATGGGTCACCTCGTGCCCGCTGGCACGGGTCTACCCCTCTATCGCAAAATCCGGGTCGTACCCACGGGAAAGTGAGCCAAGACCCCCCCGGCAACTCGATTATAGGGCTGAATTCGCCCTATTTCGGGTTGCCTAGGGTCCCTCTCTTGGATAAATCTTTCCATGGAACCCCTCCTTGGATGAAACACGCCGCCACTCTTCCATTTCTACTCGCTGCTAGCCTCCTCCGTGCTGACTGGGTCCCTCATTCCCCCCTCCTTCGTATCGGCTCCGAGTTGGACGTCCACTTCACTGCCAAGGCTAAGTCAGAGTTCACCGATAACCTCTTCTATCG
>JBFZFD010000113.1:0-9288 GCA_041306485.1 Opitutia bacterium
GGGGCCACGGGAATCTGGGCAGCGGGGGCGGGAGCAGGCGTAGACTGGGGGGCAGGCTGGACGGCTTCGGGCTGAGTGACGACAGGGACCGGAGCGGGGGCCTCACCGGCAGCAGGCTTGGCTAGCTGGTCGAGGGTGGACTCGGGACGGCGCTCCTCGGCGATGAAGGCCAGGTAGAGGCCAAAGCTCAGGATGAAGAGGAGGAAGGTGAGGACGCCGGTGATCTTTGAGAGGACGTTGGCTGATTCGCCGCCGAACACGGTCTCGGCAGCTCCGCCGCCGAGGGCCGCGCCCATGCCGGCATTGGCGCTCGGGCGCTGCATGAGGACGACGAGGACCCCGATGATGCAGATGGCGAAGAGCAGCACGATGGCTGCGGGAATGAGGAAACCGGACATGCTGGGATGGAAACAGGTCAACCTCCCCTGCACAAGGCGGAAAGGCTCAGCCAAGGAGGCGGTAGCCCCCGTTCTCGACCTGGTAGACCCGCCAATTCCCGTCTGGAGGGGGTGTCGTGCCAGTGGCTAGGACCTGATGCCGGGTCCCGACAGCTGACCAGAAGGCTAGGCGGCGCTGCTCATCGAGTTCGCCGAGCACATCGTCGGCAAGGATCACTGGGGGGGTGGAAGCCCTTCGGTCGGCGCGACGGAGCTGTGCGAGGCAGAGGGCGAGTACGACGAGACGTTGCTGCCCCTCCGAGGCGTGGGTGGATGCGGGATGTCCGCCGAAGAGGATATCGAAGTCATCGCGGTGCGGCCCTCGCCGCGTTGTCTCGGTCGAGCGGTCGACGCGTCGACCTTCCCTCCAGGATTGAGCAAGCATGTCCTCGGCAGTATCCGGCTTAGCTTCTAGTTGGGCGAGGTTAGGGAAGCCTGCTGTGTCGCAGACCTCTCGCAGCTCGGGCGCAAGTTGCGCGAGCGCCTCGCGGCGGGTGGCAGCCAGGGTGCTGGCCGGGGCGAGCATGGCATGCTCGATGGCATCGAACTGCGCGTCGTCGGCGACTCCGGTTTTGAGGAGGGCGTTGCGGCTCTCGAGTGCTCGAGTGTAGGCACGGAGGGCGCGGAGATAGGAAGGGTCCGTGCCGCTCAGGGCGAGATCGAGCCAACGCCGGCGGTTGCCCGGCGACCCTCGGACGAGCCGCAAGTCGTCTGAGCAGAATACCACGGTGGGAAAGCGAGAGACCAACTCGGTGGTCGAAGGGATCGCCGCGCCATCGACCCGCGCTCGACGCGAACCCTTTGCCAGCACGGCCTCTACCGCGGAAGTCCCTTCGGGGCCGAGGTCGACATCTACCCGAACCCTGGCCTCGTTGCAGCCGATCCGCACGAGGGGCTCGATGTCCGTGACCCGAAAGGAGCGAAGGGCGGTGACCAGGCCGGCAGCCTCAATCAAGTTGGTCTTTCCCTGGCCATTAGCGCCGAGCAGGAAGACGCGAGGTGCGTCGGTGTCGACGTCGGCAAAGGTGAGGTTGCGGAAGTCGGATGCCCTGACGCGCGTGATGCGCATGAGTCAGCGCGGGATGACGAGTACCATCCCCTCGCGAACGGCGGTACCCCCGCCAAGCTTGTCGGCATTGGCGCGTTGGATATCCTGCCAGCGGGTGGCATTGCCGTAGGCTTTCCGAGAGATGCTAAAGAGCGTGTCACCCGGCACCACGGTGTAGTTGCGGGCACCTGCGGGCAGAGGCGCGCTCACCGTGGAGGCGGGGGGTGTCGTGGTGCCTCCGACGACGGGGGTTCCGGGCGACCCGAAGGTGGTCGTTGGTCGACCTTGCCGGAGTAACTCCTCCATGTCTCTCTTCAGGCGAGCGTTCTCGGTCTGGAGCTGGGCGATTCGCTGGCTGGCATCTAAGGTGACAGACCCGGCCTCGGGGTCGAAGGGTTGGCCGGGAATCTGCTGGATGAAGAGCTTCTCCGCGGTGCGAATGAGTTGCGCGACGGAGCTGGCACGGTCGGGACGGTTCTTGAGGCGCACGCTCTCCTTCAGGTGGTAGATAGCGGGTAGAGGCTCCTTGAGGTCGATGTAAAGACGCCCAGCCTCAAGGTGGGACTCGGGAGCCTCGCGACGTGAGGCGATGACGTCCAAGTAGCTGTTGAGGGCACGTCGATTTTCGCCCTTTTGCTGCAGGGCGCTGCCTTGTCGGTAGGAAGCGTGCTCAATCTCTGGCCCCTCGCCTCCGACCGTGGCGTTATCACAGCCCGTGCAAAGGATAAGGACGGCAAGGGTGAGGAGGGCGCGCACGGCAGCCAACATTCCTGCCTCATCGGCCGTCCTTCAATCCCAAAGAGGCAAGCGCCCTTGGCTAGAGCGCCGCCAAGGCTTCACGAATGCTGTCCGCGAGGCCTGAACCTGGCTGGTCGAAGCGGAACCCGTGGGCTAGCGCCGCTGCCGGTACGACCTTCCGGCTATCCAGAAGCGCCTCTTGGGCCATCTGCCCATAGGCGAGTCGGAGAGCCCAAGCTGGTGCCGGGAGGAAGGCAGGGCGTCTGACCCCTCGGGCAACGGCCTGGGTGAACTCGCGGTTGGTGACGGGTAGGGGGTTGGTTGCGTTGAGCACGCCCCGGGGTCCGTTCTCCGCCAGGCAGAAAAGGATGAGGCGGATGAGGTCCCCTCGATGGATCCAGGGCATCCATTGCTGTCCGTGCCCGAGCGGGCCCCCGAGACCGAGCCGAAAAAGAGGTGCAAGTTTGGCCATAGCTCCTCCAGGGCCAATGACCACGCCGGTGCGTAGGATGGTGACGCGTGTCCCTTGGGGTAGCGCCTCTAAGGGTGACTCCCAGTCGCGGCAGATGCCACCGAGGAAGCTGTTGTCATTGAGCGGGGACGATTCGTCGATCAAGGCATCCGCGTCGGCGGCGTAGCGGTTGGCTCCGGACATCGAGACGACCACCCGCGGCGTGATACCGGCGTCACGTAGTGTCTTGACCAGAAGTGAAGTCGTGCCAGCCCGGCTCTCGCGTATCTGGGCGCGTGCACTTGCGGTCCAGCGGACGGCGATGGGGGAGCCGGCGAGGTTGATGACGACATCGGCTCCGCGCAGGGTCTCGGCGTCCATCCATCCGCTGGCGACATCGTAGCTGCCGGGGCCTCGAGAGCGGGAGCGGAGCAAGAGGGAGTCGGGTAAGGCCTCGCGCAGGGCGGTGCCGACGAAGCCTGTGCCGCCGAGGATAACAATCTTGCCTGGAGGCGTGTTCATCGAGATCGGGTGACGCAGAGGAGCCAAGGCTTGCCGGAGCCGGGCTCGCGTTGGTGTGTCTCGGTGGGATGACCCGCGGCTAGGCATTCTGCGGCGAAGCCGGCCACGGCTTCCGCTTCTTCCTCTCCTCCGGGATGTCCGGTGTAAGCGACGCAGACGAGTCGGCCGCCGGGGCGGAGGGCGGCGAGCGAGGCACGCAGGGCGGGCAGGGTCCCCGCGGATTGGGTAGTCAGGCCACGGTCGGAGCCGGGCAGGTAGCCGAGGTTAAGGATAATGCCGTCCGTCGCGCCGCGGAAATCAGCGGGAATGAGTTCGGCAAGACGAGCGTGGTCGCCGACGAGGATCTCGACGCCTTCATGCAGCCCTGCCTCGGAGAGGCGGGCCCGGGTGGTTGCCACCGCGAGGGGTTGGATGTCCATCGCGAGGACCTTGCCGGACGGACCGACTTGGCGAGCGAGGAAGAGGGTGTCGTGCCCGTTGCCGGCGGTGGCATCGACGGCCCGGGAGCCAGGGCCGACCGTCGTGGCCAGGAGCGTGTGCGCCAGCTCGGTCAGCCTCACCTCAAGGAAGCCAGGGATACTGGCGGAAGTTAGGGGGGCGCTTCTCGACGTAGGCCTTGTGGCCTTCTTCACCCTGCTGCGTTAGGTAGTAGAGCAAGGTGGCGTTGCCTGCGAGTTCTTGGATGCCGGCTTGTCCATCGAGTTCGGCGTTGAAAGCGGACTTGAGGCAGCGGATGGCGAGCGGGCTGTGCTGGAGGATCTCCGCGGCCCACTTATCGCCCTCGGCGTCGAGCTGATCGACGGGGACGACTGCGTTAACTAGGCCCATCTCAAGCGCCTGCTGGGCGTTGTACTGGCGGCAGAGGTACCAGATTTCCCGCGCCTTCTTCTGACCGACAATGCGCGCGAGGTAGGAGGTGCCAAAACCGCCGTCGAAACTGCCCACCCGCGGCCCGGTCTGGCCGAAGATGGCGTTGTCGGCGGCGAGGGTTAGGTCGCAGACGACGTGCAGGACATGACCTCCGCCGATGGCGTAGCCAGAGACAAGGGCGATGACGACCTTGGGTATCGACCGGATGAGGCGCTGGAGATCGAGTACATTGAGCCGGGGTACACCGTCTTTTCCAAGATAGCCTCCGGCTTGGTCGCCGCGGATGCGCTGATCCCCTCCAGAGCAGAAGGCATACTTACCGTCGGTCTGCGGGTTGGCGCCCCGGAGAAGGACAACACCAATCGACGTGTCGTCACGGGCGTCGGAGAAGGCTTGGATCATCTCCGCGACCGTGTCGGGGGTGAAAGCGTTGCGCCGGTGGGGTCGGTTGAGGGTCACCCGGGCAACGCCGTCGCGCTTCTCGTAGACGATGTCCGTGTATTTCCCGAGGGTCTGCCAGCCGTGGCTCATAGGGCGAGTGAGCATGAATCCCCATGGAAGGCGAGCCAAGCCCCTCCTCGCTTGAATAATCCCCGGGCATCCCTTGTATGAGACCTTATGGCCAATCCCACCCCCGAGCAGTTGCAGCACGTTTCACGTTGGGTAGCGGAAGGCGCCACCCTCTCGGAAGTCCAATCCAGGCTGAGTAGCGAGTTTGGGCTGTCCCTCACCTACATCGACGTACGTTTCCTCGTGGACGACCTCGGAGCCATCATCCAGGACAAGTCGGAGCCCGAGCCGGTGGTTGCTGCGGTAGAGGAACCCTTACCCGCTGATCCTACCGCTAAGTCGGCAGCCGCCCCCGGAGCGAGCACGGTGAGCATCGCTACAGATGTCATCGCCCGACCCGGCGCGATTGTCAGCGGCAAGGTCACCTTCTCCGACGGACAGGTCGCCGACTGGCATGTGGATGAGCAAGGTCGGCCCGGGCTTGTCCCTGCCACCCCCGGCTACCGTCCTTCCGAGGCTGACATCCGCGAGTTCCAGGTGCTGCTTGATGCGGAGTTCCGCAAGCTCGGTTACTAAGCAGCGCCACTCGCCCTCGAGCGGAGAATGGCCTCGGCTACGGCGAGATCGGAGGGGCGGGTCAGCTTCAGGTTGACCTCAGGATTTTCGACGAGGCTGACCTCGTGCCCAGCTAGGGTGACCGCAGCGGAGTCGTCGGTCACTCGCCTTCCCTCGACCCGCGCCTCGCGGTAGGCTTGGCGGACGAGCCGGAGACGGAATACTTGGGGTGTCTCGGCGGACCAGACGAGCTGTCGATCGGGCGAGCTCTCGACGGTGGGCTCGCCCGGGCGCGAGATCTTGACTGTGTCAGCGCTGCGGCTGGCCAGGATGGCGGCCCCGGTCTCGAGGGCCCTCTGGCGCACGAGGCGGATGGCCCTAGGTGTGATGAGTGGACGTGCGCCGTCATGGATATGGACGAGCCCTTCGCTATCGCCTGCAGCCTCGAGAGCGGCGAGCACGGAGTCCTGTCGCTCTGCTCCGCCCGCGACCCAGGTGTCGACCTTCAGCCCAGCGGGGTGGGCCTCAAGCAGGGCGGCGATCCGCCCTCGCTGTGGCTCGTCACGGTAGGTGACTATGACTCGACCGATGTCGCCCGTGGCGGCGAAAGCGGCTAGGCAATGGTGGATAACGGGGTGTCCGACTAGAAGTGTGCAGACCTTGTCGTCCACGGACCCCTGCATGCGCCGGGCGGACCCAGCGGCAAGTAGGATAAGGATGTCGGATGGCGACCCCATCAGCTTACCTCGCCGATCTCGCGGCGGATGCGCAGCGTCATGGCCGCGGGATCAACATCTCTCAGGATGGGACGTCCAACCACGATGGCGGAGGCGCCCGCAGCTGCGGCCTGTGCTGGGGTCATGACGCGCGTCTGGTCGTCGCCCTTAGCATCAGGGTAACGGATGCCCGGGGTGACGAGGAAGGGGGTTGATCCGAGGGTGGCGCGGAGGATGGGAAGCTCGAGGGGTGAGCAGACCAGGCCGTCGATCCCGGCACGGGTAGCCATGGCGCCGAGCAGGCGCACCTGCTCCTCCGCAGAACGCCCTATGCCGATGGCACTGAGTTGGGACTGGTCCATGGAGGTAAGGACGGTGACGCCAAGCAGCCGGCAAGATGGGAGGGCGTCCCGCGCGGCTTCGGCGGCCCGTGCGAGCATCTCTGGCCCGCCCGAGGCGTGCAGGGTGAGGAGGGAGCAGGGACGTCCGCGCAGGCTCTTGATGGCGGAGGCAACGGTGTTAGGGATATCGTGGAGCTTGAGGTCGAGGAAGACCTCGAAGCCCAAGGAGGCAAAGTCATCGACGATACCGGGGCCGTGACGGGTGAAGAGCTGGAGGCCGAGTTTTACCCAGCGGAGGTTGCCAGCGAGGGGCCGGGCAAGGGCGAGGGCCTCCTCTCGGGTCTCGACGTCGAGGGCGAGGATCAGCTGGCATCCTTTGGGCATGGCTTCAGCAAGTGGTTTGCCGCCGGTTTCGCCAGTCAAATGGGAGCCCGGGCTTGCGCCTAGATTTACTTCGACTAGAAAGCTCTCCCATGGAGCACCGGTACCTTGTCGACGTCCTGATCGGGGTTGCCGTGGTCGCCGTCAGCGCCGTCTTCCTGGTCTACTTCAGGAAGCGCCAACCGGAGCGTCGTGTCCCTCGGATGCTGGCCCTGGTAGGCGTCGGTGTGGGTGTCGGCGTGGCCACCTTTCGGTTTTTCCTGGGACGGGCCTTGCATGACGGCGGCCATGGCCAGGCGGTCAACGCGACGGACCTGGTCGTCGGCCTGATGTCCGCGACCACGTCCGCGCTCATCCTCGCCAAGCTCCGGAAGCAGGAACCGAGGCGCAACGGCCTCATGGTCGCGATGTCCCTCGGCGTGGTTTGGGGGATTTTCCTGGCCCTCGGTCAGTTTCTCTGAGCCTCGGCTTAGGCGGGCCAGCGGAACTTGACCACCACCTTGACCACGTCGCCGGGCCCCGCCTCGGTCATGACGCCGGGTTGGTGAGCCTCACCGGGGAAGAGGATGGCGAAGCGACCGGGGATGAGGTGAAGATAGGGGCCTGGCGAAGGATGCGGACCGTATTTCTCGGTGTCCTTGGCGGGGTCGTAGGGACGTGTGACGTTCAAGCCGGCGAGGGTGCCGTAACCACAGAGCTCCTCACCAGAGAGGAGCAATTGGATATCACCGTGCACGCGATGCGACTCCCAGGCCTTCTCCGACGCGGGCGCCGTGGGGTAGCGGTCGATGCCCCCGACCAAGCCTTCCGCGAGTTGAAACTTGCCCGAAGGTGCATCGATGCGGAGTGACTCAATCCACGCGAAGGCCAGAGGGAATAGCGGGTGAGCCGCGGCGTGGATGCGCCAGTGCCGGAGTTCGCCGAAGATCATGGGTCGGAGGGTGCAGGACCGACCTCATCCGCGGATATTTCGACTACATGATCGGCTCCTAGGAGCTGGAGCAGGACCTGGATACGACGGCTAGGCTCGGCGAGGCGCACGACCTCGCCTTGCTCGCCAATGAACAGACCGCTGAGCACCCGGACGCGCTGTCCCGGAAGGGGGAGTGGCTCGATGGCCTGCAGGATACCGTCTGGTCCGAGCGCACGGAGTTCGGTGATGACCTTGGTTTCGACATCGACAGCCTTGCCCGACTTGCGGACGAGGTGGAGCACACCGCGGGTGTTGCCGACCGCCCCGCCTAGCTCGGCTGGGTCGAAGGAGGCAAAGAGGTAGCCCGGAAAGAGCGGCTCGGTGACCTCGCGAGATCCGTCCTTGCCAGCCCTACGCCGACGCACCCGGGGGAAGACCAGCTCGAGACCCTCGAGCGTGGCGAGCTGGCCTGCGGCTACGCGCTCCTGGCGCGGTTTGCAACGCACGCAGAACCAGGCGTGTCCCGTCTCGGTCATTCCTGGGGGATGGGGGGCAGGGCGCTTGCCCGAGCCGGTAGCCAGCCTAGGGCAATGACGAAGACTTGACTGGCTGCGTATAGGCTGAGCCAGAAGAAGCCCGACTCGGTGAATCCATAACTGTGCAGGCCTACGCCAAGGAGGTTGGTGCCGAACCAAGACCAGGCAGTGACGATGTTACCGAAGACAAGGATCTGCATGAGTCCCTCACGGTCGACTAGCCTGCCCCAGCGGCAGTGAAGGGCTAGTGCGCACCAAAGGACAATCAGCAGGGCGCCATTCTCCTTAGGGTCCCAGCCCCAGAAGCGACCCCAACTCTGGTCGGCCCAGATGCCCCCCAGCATCGTTCCGATGAAGGAGGCGGTGAGCGCGAAGGCGAGCACGCCATAAGAGGAGCGATCGAGGCTGGACTGGGTGGACTCGGCGGCGGCGTAGCGGGAGGAGACCAGTCGTCCGACTAGGTGGAAGGTGGCGAGTGTCCCAGCTACGAACATTGCCGAGTAGCCGAGGGTCACGATGGTCACGTGCGTCGACAGCCAGAAGTTGGAGTCGAGTACCGCGCGCACGCTCTCAATGGCGTCTTCGCCTGCGAGGGACATGTTGTGCGCGATAATGAGCGAGCCAAACCCTGAGGCGCAGGCTGCGGCTAGTCCGAGCCCGTTGCGCCAAGAGCGCTCGAGCAGGAGCCCGAGTAAGACCGCGCCCCAGGCCACGAAGATGGTGGAACCGTAGAGGTTGGTCACCGGGGCGTAGCCATGGATGAGCATCCTCGCGATGATGGCGCCGGTGTGTAAGGCGAAGACCGTCCAAGCGATCCGAACGCCCCATTTCCGCATGCCTTCCTTACCTGTCAGCCAGTAGAGGAGAGAGAGCAGGAGCAGGGCGACGTAGGCGAGGAGCAGCTTGTAGAAGAGCTCCAAGCGGATGAACCCTGTTTCGAGCCTGACCTTGGTGGAGTGGGCCCCTGTCAGCCGGGCGGCGAGGACTTGGATTTCGCCGCTGACATCGGCATCGCGGCCGTCACGCCAAGCTTCGGCCATGCGTGCGTAGGCTGGAATCACATCGGGCTGGTCGAGCGGCTTGCCCTCGGCCGCCTCGAGGAGGGCGGTGCCGAGGGTGGCCCAGCGCTCGGTGCCAGGACGTGGAGATAGCCCGACGACACCTTCGCGTGCCATCGATTGGTAGCGTTGGAGGAGGGATCGAAGGGTCTCCTGGAGTTCAGGGTCGATGAGGTTCGAGCCCTGCTGCCGATTCCGAGCCAGCTCTACCG
>JBFZFD010000114.1:0-4278 GCA_041306485.1 Opitutia bacterium
ACGTTCTCCATCCCGGCCCCCGTGCCCCTCCCCTTCTGTTACACCCCTCCCCCATCTTGACAGCCGCATCGCCGCATTGCAGCATTGCGTCATGAGCATCACCGTACCCATTAGCAAAAGAGGCTCGCTAACCATCCCACCCGCGCTCCGTCGCAAGCTAGGGATCGACAAGGTGCCCTCCCCGTTGGTCGTGCTAACGGAACGCGACGGCGGCCTATTCATTCAGTTCGCCGCCGCCGTTCCGGTACGGGACATTCCCCGATCGGTCATTGAGAGCTGGGTCCGCGAGGACCAGGCCGACGCCTCGGCCTTCAAGAAGGCGCGCAGAAATTCCGCCCGACGCAAGGCAAGGTGAGGGTGTTCCTGGATACCAGCGTCCTGCTGGCCGCGGCCCTGACCGAGCAGGGTCCTGCCAGAGATCTTTTTCGGCAGGCCAAGGGCCGCCAGTGGACCCTGTTGACCTCGCCCTGGTGCGTCGACGAAGCGGAAAGAAATATAGCTAGGAAATACCCCGACCACCTCAATGTATGGCGCCGCCTTCGCCGCCGTCTCGAGGTCCAGCCCAACACCCTGGTCCTGGACCGCCCCCTGGTATTTTCAGCCACCAAGGACAAACCTGTGCTGCTTTCCGCTCTGGCCGCCAAGGCCGATGCCCTAGCCACCTATGATCGCGCCGACTTCCACAGAAGGCTCGGAAAATCGGTCTATGGGATGCGCATCGCCCTACCCCGCGATTTGCTGACCTGACCAGCTGAACCTCCTCGGGTTACCCAGGGAGGAATACTTCGGCGCCTGGTTGGGGTGGCGAGTTAATCGAGCGCTCCCTCCCGTGCCCCTGTGTACCCGTGCCCCTATCCCGGATCAACGAGCACAGCGTGTTCGTCCCTTCATCCCTTCATCTTTTCATCCCCTCCTCCCCTCTTACCCCCTAAATTACACTGTCCCCCCTCGGCACACTCCGCTATTCACCACCCCATGCTCACCACCTGGTACGGCAACCGAAAGCTCCGCAAGCTGGGGAAGAACCTGCTAGAGCTTTCTGAGAAGGTCCAATCACTGCGGCAGGATATCCTTCCGGCCGAGGACCTAGCGGAGCAACGCGCGGCGCACGCCTCTCTGGATATCGCCCGCAAGGGCAAGCCCCTCGACCCCGAAGTGTTTAACGCGGCTGCTGAGCGCTTGCACCTCATCATGGTGCGCAACGGCGGTAAGGTCTACCCCGTCACTGTCGCCTCCGATTGGACAGAGATGTTCGTCCTGGCTGCGATTGTCGCTGGTGCCATCCGCAGCTTCTTCCTCCAGCCCTTCAAGATTCCGACCAACTCCATGTGGCCCACCTACCACGGGATGACCGCGGAGGTCCGCAAACCCTCTGATCCCGTACCCTCCGCTGCCGAACAGGCCTGGGGTAAATTCCGTGAGTGGTCCAAGACCGTTGCCCCGTTGTCGCCTGCATCCGGCGAGGTACTCATCCCCGTCCAAAACACCCAAGTCGGCTACGAGCCCGTACCCGGTGATCGTGTACCGGATGGGGGCATCTTCGGGACTGGCCTCCTCCGAGGCGTCGACCGCCTGCACAGTCTTCGGATAGGCGAGAGGAGTATCGGGCAAGTCCGCACCCCTGATGAGTTTTCCATCCGCTCCGTCTACCTAGCCACCTTCTTCCCCCGTGAAGCCGCGCTGCCCCATGCGGAAGCAACGCGCTGGCAGCTCGCGATGAAGCGGGCGGAGGCCGAGGGCCGGATCCTGCAACAGGGCGGGCAGAGTTTCGTGCGTACCGGAATGACGGCGGCAGCCGGGCAGCCCTTGGTCAATTTCGACATCCTGACGGGCGATATGTTGTTCGTGGATAAGATGCGCTACCACTTCGTAAATCCGGAGGTCGGCGACCCCTTCGTCTTCACCACAGGCAACATCCCCGAGCTGAGCCGAGGTGGCGATCAGTACTATATCAAGCGACTCGTCGGCCTGCCCGGAGAGACCCTGCACGTGGTCGATGGCAGGCTGGAGCGCGACGGCAAGCCGGCCGGTGAGCTTGGCTCTCCGATCGACCTCAACAGCCGCCAGGCCACCGACCTAAACTACTTCGGCTACTTGCCGCGCTGCACCGCGTCCGACGCCATGCCGCTAGACACGCCCAAGACGCTCTCAGAGCGCGGCTTCTACGCCATGGGGGACAACTCCTCCAACAGTTACGACTCGCGCGGCTGGGGCGAGGTGCCCCGCCAGGATGTCGTCGGCCCCGCCCTCTTCATCCTCTACCCCTTCACACCGCGCTGGGGCGTGGCCCGCTGAGGCGCCCCGGCCTCAGTTGCCCGGGTCCGCCACCCGACCGAGGAAAAGCACCGTCCGGCCCGAGGTGATCGCGAACAGGAAGGGCTGGTCGCAGTGGAAGACAACCGGCTCGTCGTCAGGCCTGAACGACGTGGCGCGGATCACCGCCCCCGTGACCGCAGCGGCCTTGGTCCCCACCTCGTCGACCTCCACCACGGCCTTGTGGATGACGTCGTCGATCCAGAGGTCGCCCTTGCGCCCGCCCATCCCGCTCAGGTCGGCGGTCGACCGTGAGAATGGCTCCGACATCCCCATGCGCGCAAACGGGGCCTTCAGCCGATACTCCGTGGCAAGGCGGAAGCGCGGCAGGGCCACGTTCACCTCGGTCGGCTTGCCGGGATGGGACATCAGGGCGGCGAACCCCGCGGCATCCAGCGCGGCCTCGGCCTCCGCCAGCTTGCGGCCCTCGGCCGGCAACAGCAGGTGCATCGCCAAGTCGCCCCCGCCGTAAGGCAGGGTGAGCCGGCGGAAATCGCCGCGGGCCAGGTAGGCGAGGCGCTCGGTCTTGCGCATCATCGGCACCCGGCGCCTCTCGCACGACGACAGCAGGAAGTCGCCCGGCTGCGTGGCCTCCTGGACGAAGGACGACGCCCAGGTGCCCTTGAAATAGACGGCGTTGAGCACCACCGCGGCCGTCTCCGCGGGCAGCTGGTCGACGAGCTTGGGGATCATCCCGCGCGTCTTGCCGTCCACCCAACGGTTGATGGCGCCCAGGTCGCCCGTGAAGATCTCCGCGCCATAGTCGCGCGCGATGTCCGCGCGATAGGCCGGCGCCAGCTCGAGCCCCACCTGAAAGACGGCGTTGGCCAAGGCCAGCTCCTGCCCGTCGACATGGGAGCGGCGAACCAGGGAGCGCGCGTGCTCACCGAAGGCGGCGTGCTGCCGCTCGGGCGGCAGCGGCTGGCGCAGCACCCGGCGTATCTCGTCGAGCGTGCCCCCCTTGGATCCCTGCGCCACCATGCCCATCGCGGACCCGATGCTGAGGGGCGAGAGGAAGCCGTTACCCTCCCGACCCGAGACCGCCCGGTGAAGCTCCCAGGCGAGCAGGTTGTTGGCCTCATCCAGTGCCTTGGGCTCGTCCAGGGGAGGCGCCGCAAGGAGGGAGGCTTGGGCCAGACCAGCCAGCAGGAGGGGGAGGCGCATGGGGGGTGTTGAAAGAGAGCGGCACCCGTGCGCGCTTTCGCCTAAAAGCTTCGGTCGGTCACCGTGGGCGCGATGCGATGGCCATGGACCAAGGGAGCGATGCCTGCCTGGGCGGGGCCGTAGCCGGCCACATACTTGGCGGCCCGGCCCAGGACCCTGCCTCCCTTCGGGGTGAGCTCCACTAGGGCGAACAGGGGCTGGTCGTAGACGAGCACCTGCTTGAGGTAGGGGTAACGCGCCTCGACGTCGGCGGGGAAACGTCCACCGGGCGTCTTCTTATCCGTCCAATAATAGCTGAAGCTGTTCACCTGCAGGTACGGGATGCCGTTCACCTGGACAAGGTAGTCGAGATGATGGTGGCCGGTGAGGACGAGGCGGATGCGCGAATGGCGGGCCTTGGTGTTGGCCTTCTCGAGCAGAGCCCGGACATCGGCGGAGTTGACCACGCCTAGTTCCATACCGTCGAGACCTTGGTGACAGCACACCACCACGGGAAGGTCGTCCAGGCCGAGAGTCTTCTCCAGCCACGCGAGCTGGGCATCACTGATGGCACGGGCATAACCCCGGACGGGCTGGTCGGGCCGCTTCTCATTGCCGTCGAGGACAATGATACGGTGGCCGGCCACGACCGAGGTGTGATGGCGGCCGGGCATGCCCATCCAGGCGGCGGTCTTATCGGGCGTGGAGCCGCCATCCATGTCATGATTGCCTATCACGTCGATCTGGGGCTTGGGCCCCTCGCGCCATTGTTTGAGCAGGGCGAGGTTGGCAGCGATGGGTTTGCAGAAGTCGCCTAGCTGC
>JBFZFD010000115.1:0-20171 GCA_041306485.1 Opitutia bacterium
CCTTGGACCATCACCTTGGGTCGGGCTTCGGGCGCAGGTGAGCCGACACCAAGCTTAGCAGAGGCGGGAATCGCGGTCGCCAGGATGGCCAGCGCGGCGAAGAGGGAGCGGATTGACATAAGGTCATCACCTTAGACCACCGCGGCTTGCCTGCAAAGGGGAAAGCGGCACGGAAGAGGAAACCAAGGACAAACCGCCTCCCATTCCTTTCATTTAGGTCCGAATTCCAGCCTTAGGTAGGGATGCCTGCCCTCAGGCGTCCGCGGGTCAGCGGTGACTGCGGCGTCCGCGGGCGAGAACTCGCTGCGCTCGTTGCCTCAGGCAGGTAGTCCGTCCCCAGATCTCCGTGCATCTCCCGTGCCACTGTAGAAGATTGAAGGGATAAAGAGATGAAGGAATGCGTTCATCCTATACCTCCTTCTAATCCTTCGCATCCCTCTCCCTTCCGTGCCCCTGTGCCGCTGTGCCCCTTCAGGGGGCCTTTAGGCCCCCGCGAACTTACGTTTGATCGCCTCCACCACCGCGGGGTCGGCGAGGGTCGAGACATTGCCGAGTTCGCGTCCCTCGGAGATATCGCGCAACAGGCGTCGCATGATCTTGCCGGAGCGGGTCTTGGGCAGGTCGGGGACGAAGACGATGCGCTCAGGCCGGGCGAACTTACCAATCTTTACATCGACCATTGCGTTGAGCGCCTTGGCCAGGGCGGCCTCGTCGGTGCCGGCGGATGCGGAGCGCAGGATGACGAAGGCCATTAGGCCCTGTCCCTTAAGGTCATGCTTGACCCCGACGACAGCGGACTCGGCCACGGCTTTGTTCTCGATGAAGACGGCCTCGAGCTCGGCCGTACCGATGCGGTGCCCGGAGACATTGACCACGTCATCGACGCGCCCCGTGATCCAGAGGTAACCATCCTTGTCGCGGATGGCGCCATCGCCAGGGAAGTAGTACTTACCACCCCAGCGGCTCCAGTAGGCTTCGAGGTAGCGCTTCTCGTCGCCGTAGATGCCGCGCATGATGCCCGGCCAGGGGCGTCGGATGGCGAGGATGCCGTGGTCGGTCTCGTTGCCCTGTTCGTCGAGCACGGCGGCATCGATACCAAAGAAGGGCAGGGTGGCCGAGCCTGGCTTGGTCGGAGTGCAGCCCGGGATGGGCGTGATCATGTGGCCGCCGGTCTCGGTTTGCCACCAGGTGTCGACGATGGGGCAGCGCTCGGCGCCGATCAGCTTGTGATACCAGAGCCAGGCCTCGGGGTTGATGGGCTCGCCTACCGAGCCGAGCAGGCGCAGCGAGGAGAGGTCATGCTTGGTCACCCAGTTATCGCCCCACTTCATGAAGGCGCGGATAGCGGTGGGGGCGGTGTAGAAGACGCTGACCTTGTGGTCCTCGATGATCTTCCAGAAGCGACTGTAGTCGGGTGCGTCGGGTGCCCCCTCGTACATCAGCACCGAGCAACCATTGAGCAGAGGGCCGTAGACCACGTAGGTGTGCCCAGTGACCCAGCCCACGTCGGCCGTGCACCAGAAGAGGTCGTCGCCGCGCAGGTCGAAGGTGTACTTGTTGGTGGCGTAGGCGTGCACCATGTAACCTCCCGTGGTGTGGATGATGCCCTTGGGTTTGCCGGTCGAGCCCGAGGTGTAGAGGAGGAAGAGCATGTCCTCCGCGTCCTGCTCGGAGGCTGGGCAATCGTCGCTGACGCCGGCCTCGGCCTCATGGTACCAGACGTCGCGCCCTGGCTGCATGGCGCAGGAGGCGTCGGGCTTGCCCGGGTTGCGCTGCAGGACGAGCACGTGGCGAAGGCTCGGGCAGTCGCGCACGCCCTCGTCGACCGTCTGCTTGAGGGCGAGGAACTTCCCACGGCGCCAACCACCGTCCATGGTGATGACCGCCTTGGAGGAGGCGTCGTTGACCCGGTCGCGGATGGACTCGGCCGAGAACCCACCGAAGATGACCGAGTGGACCACGCCGACGCGGGCGCAGGCGAGCACCGCCATCGCCAGTTCGGGGACCATCGGCATGTAGATGGCGACGGTGTCGCCCTTGGCTAGACCGAGGGACTTTAGGACATTGGAGAAGCGGCAGACGCCACGGTGTAGTTCGGAGTAGGTGATGCGACGGACCTCGGTCGCCTTACCCCCTTCGGTCGGCTCGCCCTCGAAGACGATGGCGACCTTGTCACCCAGGCCCTTGGCAATCTGGGCATCGAGACAGTTGTAGGCTAGGTTGGTCTTTCCTCCCACGAACCACTGGAAGAAGGGCTTGCGGGATTCGTCTAGGACCTTGGTCCAGGGCTTGAACCAGTGGAGGTTCTTAGCCTCGTCGGCCCAGAAGCCTTCATTGTCGTCTAGCGACCGACGATAGAGTGCCTCGTAGCCCTCCATGCCCTTGACCCGGGCCTTGGCCACGAAG
Source organism: Opitutia bacterium (assembly GCA_041306485.1). GTDB lineage: Bacteria > Verrucomicrobiota > Verrucomicrobiia > Opitutales > UBA953 > UBA8828. The sequence continues at coordinate 2,407 of JBFZFD010000115.1, forward strand.
GATGCAGACGGGGGGAATTGTTGGTCGGAGGCCCCGAGGGTCTCGGCTCCCGCCTTGATCACGTCATCGATGGCCTCGCTATCCGTGCCAACCTGCTCGCTCTTGCCACGGTTTTTAATGACGTAGACTGCGAAGAGGACGACGATGGCCAGTGCTAGGATGAGGAGGGGGTTTTCTTCGATGGTCGTCATAGGAAGGGGGTGTCGAAAGGTGGGCAAGGCGGTGCCGCCGGGCAACATTAAGTGGGCGGATTCCCCTAGGGTTTCGAGGGTATCCAAGTGACTCCCAGGCTTGCGCCTAGGGGTAAGGTCTATCCGCTGACCCCGTCCCGTGCGCTGCTTTCACCATCCTGACTACCATTATCCGCTCCCGGAGGAGCATCCCTTCCCCATGGATAAGTTCAGTCGCTCGCGGGCAATGTTGGAGACCGAGCTGCGCGGGGCCCGCTTCATTGCCCCCACGCCTACCCCGGACGCCCTGCTCCACGCGGTGCATGACCCCTCTTACCTCGAGGCCGTACGCTCGGGCGGGCTTTCCGAGTTCGACCGCAACCGCCTCGGCCTACCGGACAACCCCGAGCTCCTAGAGAGATGTCGGAGGGAGACCCACGGCACCGTGCTCGCGGCCCGCGCCGCGCTCGAGGATGGTATGGCAGTGAACCTCGGTGGAGGGACCCATCATGCCTTCGCCGATCGCGGCCTCGGCTTCTGCGTGCTGAACGATGTCGCTGTCGCCTGCGCCGCCCTCGAGCAGGAGCGTCCCGGACTGCGCGTACTGGTCATCGACACCGATGCGCATCAGGGCAATGGCACCCATGCCCTCTTGCGTGGGCGTCCGGGCCGGTTCTCGCACTCTATCCATGTCGGTTCCAACTACCCATCCGCCAAGGAGCAGGGTGATTTGGACGTGCCCCTGCCACGCGGCGTCGAGGGCCCTGCCTACCTTGCAGCCCTCTCCGCCTCGCTCGAGGAATCCATGGCACGTTCCCAGCCCGACCTCGTGCTTTGGAACTCCGGCGCAGATGTCCACGTCGATGACCGCTTCGGACAGATGGCTCTCAGTGAGGCTGACATCGCGGAGCGCGATCACCGCGTCCTCGCTGCCACTTACGGCACCGGCATCCCCCTCGTCGTCCTTTATGGTGGCGGTTACAACCGCGACCGCCGTCGCACCGCCCGCCTGCATGTGGACACGGTGCTCCGAGCAGCTAGAATAAGAGGAGACTGAGGAGGCTAAGGATACTGGGGAGACTAAGGATACTGAGGAGACTAAGGATACTTGGGATACTGCGGAGACTGGGGAGAGTCAGGAGTCTGAGGATTCTAAGGAGACTAAGGATACTGGGGATGCTGAGGAGACCAAGGAATCCAAGGATATCGAAGATACTCAACGGGAGAGGAATTCAGCGAGGCTAGCCAGGCGCAGGCATTCTTATCCTTCGCACCCCCTCCTCAGCCTCCTCGGCATCCTCGGTATCCTTAGCCTCCTCAGCCTCCTCGGCATCCCCAGTATCCTTAGTATCCTTAGTGTCCCCAGTCTCCCCAGTCCCCTTAGCATCCCTAGTCTCCCCAGTCTCCTTAGTGTCCTCAGCCTCCTTCGAATTCTTTCACTTCCCTAGGATCTCGTGCAACTCAGCGAAACTATCAATGACCCGGACGCCGTGGCCCTCAAGGCGGCTGCGGTGCTGGCCACCGTGGGCGACGAGCAGGCAGTCGACGCCCATGGCCTGGGCGGCTTCGAGGTCATGGACGGTGTCGCCCAGGTAGAGGGTGTCGTCAGGCTGCACCTGGAGATCCGCCAGGTGATGGCGGGCGCGCTCGGCCTTACTCCGCGCATGGATGTCGCCCCCGCCGCAAATCTTGCGGAAGCGATCGGACAGTTGCATCCCTTCCAGCGTGGCGTTGAGCAGCCGACTCTCGTAAGCCGAGAGTACGGAGTGACTGCAGCCGCGCAGGGTTAGCGCATCGATCAGCTCGAGGGCACCGTCGTGCAATCCACACTCGAGCTTGCGCGACTCATAGGTCGAGACGAACTCGTGCGAGACTGCCTCGAAACCTGCTTCGTCGAAGAGCAGCCCGACCTTACGGTAGACGCGTTGGACTGGGAATTCGAAGATGCGCGTGTAGTTGGCGGGATCGACCGCTGGCAGGCCACGATCGGAGAGCATGCAGTTGAGCGACTCGCAGCACAGCCAAGTGTCGTCCAGCAGCGTGCCGTTCCAATCCCACACGAAGTGGCGGTAGTCGGTCAGCTGGCGGCGCATGCGGACATCAGACCGTTCCGCGAACGGGAGGCAAGTCGGCGTCCACCAACGACCAGCAACGCACGTCAACGCCGGGCGATACCATGGCATGGCAGGGCTCTCCCAGTCCGCCCAACCCGTCCCAGCGCAGGGGTAGGTCGCTCCAGGCCCGCAGGGTCGCTGGCGCTACCGCGTAGGGTAGGTGGCGCACCTCGCCCGCCAACATTCCGCGCGGTCCCGGAGTGAAGAATGTGTAACGCTCGGCTAAGAAATGCTCCAGGGTGCCCGTCTCCGAGGGGCTCGGCTCGGCCGTCGTCTCCCAAGCGAGCTCGGCCGTCATGGCCTCGCCTGCCCTCTGACAATGAAAAGTGCGGCCGGATGCGCGCTGCCCTCGTTCCATCCGGGCGTGAAAATAAGGCAGGTGGTAGCGGGACCGGGCGATGGCCACCGCCGGCCAGCGGTCGCAGTCGAGGGAGAGAAAGAACACCCCAGGCTTGCCGGACGGCCCCCGCACGTAGAGCCGCACGTTCAGTTCGAGGAAGTTCGATAGCCAAGGCAGCGCTGGCCAGCCGTTCGGCCGCACTTGCCGCATGGAGAACGCCACGAGGCCGGCGTGCGACTTGCCGTTGAAGGTGTCCGGCACTAGCCCTGCCGGCAAAAGCTCCGCCACCCGCGAGGTCGGCAATTCCCAGTGAAGGAAGAGCAGGTCTTCCCATCGCTGTCGCAGCGCGGGCTTGCCTGGCGGATCCGATGCAAAGTCCATGGACTGACTTTGCCCGAAAGCGTGGTCCAAGCAAGAACACGGCCGATTCCTCCTTGTCGCCAACCGTCGCGTCCGACAGCGTCCCATCATGCTCACTCCTGCCCAGAACGAAGAATTCCGGCGCTTCGCCGAGCACCTGGCCGACCTGGCAGGGGACGTTGCCCGCGCCGCTTGGGCCCGGCCCGTCATTGAGGTTGAGACCAAGGCCGATGGGTCGCCAGTGACCGTCGCCGACCGCCGGGCCGAGGAAGTGATGCGCGCCGCCATCGCCAAGGCCTATCCCGACCATGGCATCGTCGGCGAAGAGTTCGGCACTGAGCGTCCCGACGCTGAGTATTGCTGGGTGCTCGACCCAATCGACGGCACCAAATCCTTCATCTCCCGCGTTCCCCTCTTCACCACCCTCGTTGGGCTACTCCATCGCGGGCAACCCGCTCTCGGACTTATCGATCAACCCATCCTGCGCGAGCGCGCGGTCGGCGACGGGCAATTCACTACCTTCAATGGTAAGCCGACCCGGGTAGCCGAGGCGCCGCTCGCTGCGTCCGTCCTCCTCACTACCGACGTCGAGAACATCGCACGCATGCGTCCCAGTGCCCGCTGGAGCGAGCTCGCCCATGCTTGTACTTTCTCCCGTACTTGGGGTGATGGCTACGGACACCTGATGGTCGCCGCGGGGCGCGCCCATATCATGGTCGACCCACTCTTGAATCCGTGGGACATCGTTCCCGTCATTCCTGTGCTCCGCGGGGCCGGTGCTCTCGTCACTTCCTGGGATGGCGCCGATCCAGTCGCCGCAGGCAACGCCGTCGTCGCCGCGCCCGCTCTCCACGCCGAGGTCCTGCGCTACCTCCGAGCCTAAGGCTTAGCGCCCGAGTCGGATGGAAAGCGATCGGCCGTGGGCGTCCAGACGCTCCATTGCGGCGAAGGCCGCAACCGTCGGCGCAGCCTTGCGCAGGCTGGCCTCGTCGTAGCGCACGATGCTGGTGCGTCGGAGGAAGTCGGCTACGCGCAACCCGCTGAAGAATCGCCCAGTGCCGCCGGTGGGTAGGGTGTGGCTCGGGCCAGCGACAAAGTCGCCGAGCACGGTGGGCGTGCGGTGGCCGAGCAGCATCGCCCCTGCCGTGGTGATGGCGCGGGACAACCGATCAACTTTACCTTCGGCGACCAACAGCTCGAGGTGCTCAGGCGCCACGCGGTTGGCCACCGCGGCGGCCTCCGCATGGTCGCGCACCAGCACCGTCATCAGGCGGCTCGCCAGCACGGCTTGGACTTTAGAGCCGTGGCTGAGCTTTGCGCATTGGCGCTTCGCCGCGGCCAAGGCGGCCTTGGCCAGCGCGGGTGTATCGGTGACGAGGTAGAGCTTCTCCTTGCCGCTGCCGTGCTCAGCCTGAGCACAGAGGTCGGCCGCGACCCACTCCGGGTTAGCACTGCGATCGGCGATGATCATCACCTCGCTCGGTCCCGGTAGGAGATCGACTCCGACCCTGCCGAAGAGCTGGCGCTTGGCCTCGGTGACGAAGACGTTGCCGGGGCCAAACACTTTGTCCACCGGCCGCACGGTCTTGGTGCCTAGTGCCATTGCGGCTACTGCTTGGATGCCACCGATGCGGTAGGCCTCGCGCACTCCGCAGAGGTGCAGTGCGCCGAGTAAGTCGGGATGGACGGACCCATCCGGTCCGGGCGGCGTGCAGGCTACGATCTCGGGCACGCCAGCCACGGCCGCGGGGATAGCGGTCATCACCACGGTCGAGACCAAGGGGACTTGCCCGCCTGGGATGTAGAGGCCGCAGCGGCGGATGGGGAGGTGGCGTTCGCCGACCTTCGCTCCGTGCAGGTTGCGTGACATCCAGTCCTTGGGCAGGGTGCGGCGGTGGAAGTCGCGCACCGAAGCGATAGCAGCGACGATGGCCTTGCGCCGCTCTGGTGCGAGGGCCTTGGCCGCCGCAGCAAGTTCCGCAGTTGAGATACGGAGTTTGCCCGCGCTCAGACGGGCACGGTCGAAGCGTAGGGTGGCAGCAAGGACAGCGGCGTCGCCGCGCCGGCCGACATCCGCAATCACCCTCGCGACCGAGGCGCGCGTGGTGGCATCTGCTTCTCCGGTCCCGACGAAGTTCGCGAGACGGGAGTCAAAGTCCCGGTCGCTTGGGCGCAGGGTGGGCATCGCCGCTTAGCGCACCGGGAAGTCGAAGGCCTTGTCGCCAAGGTCGCCATTGACCACGATCTTGTCGAAGACCAGGGTGCCAAGCTCCTCGCCCTTGACGCCGAGCACGCGGACCTTCTTGGGGAAGCGAATGCCGTCGACCAGTTGGGTCTCGGCCTCGACCTGCCGCTCAGTGATGCCGTCGGGACGGGGATAATCGGTGGCGACTAGTTCGTGGGTCTTCGCGTCGAAGTGGCGCGTGTAGGAGTAGGTACCCTTGTGGGTGTAGGTCACCGAGACCACATCCTTGCCCTCGACCTTATCGCCCTTCTTGGCGAGCTCGGCCTTGGCACCCTCGGGCAAGGCGAAGAAGGAGAGGTCGGCCTTGCCCATCTCACGCAGATTGCTGGCGACCTCGAAGGGTAGCACGCGGGCGGATTCAGACTGTCCGGAGACCAAGTTGGTGCGGCGGATCCAGGCCTCCATGCCATTGGTCACGGTGCTCACCTCCATGGTGAAGTCTCTGTCGTAGCGAAACTCGCGGCGCTTGCCGCCCTCGGCGACCTCAAGAATGAAGGACTGGGTGGGCTTGCCTTCCTTGTCCATGACCTTGCCCTCGAAATGAAGGTTGGAGACCTTGGCGAGGGACGCGGCGTCCTTGGCTAGTACAGTGCGCGCCTTGGCGATGACATCCGCGGCTTCGCGGGTGGCCTGGGCATGGACATTAACGGCGAGCAATCCGGCGAGGACAAGGAGGAGGCGGGACATGACCCCACCATATCAGCCCGCCCTCGGTCCGCTGGCAAGCCTCGGCAGGGGGTTCAGGCCCCTGTCCGGGCGGCCTCGAGTAGCTCTCGGATGGTCGCCCGACCCTCATAGAGGGCCTTACCCACGATGGCTCCCTCCAGGTTTGTACGTTTCCGGGCGAGAAGGGAGAGGCGGGCAACATCCTCCCGTCCGGCCACCCCGCCAGAGGCAATGACCTTGGCCGGGCAGGCCTCTAGCATAGCTTCGAGCGATTCCCAGTTGGGGCCGCTGAGCATACCATCAGTGGCGATATCAGTGAAGATGACCGTACCTGTACCCAGGTCCGCGGCGGCCTTGGCCAACTCGGTCGCCCGGACGGATGTCACATCCTGCCAGCCGCGCACCGCGACCATGCCATCCTTGGCGTCGATACCCACCGCCAGGTTGGGGCCATGGGCCTTGGCGATTTCGGCGAGGAAGGGGCGGTCCGCGGCTGCACGGGTGCCGACAATCACACGGGAGGCACCTGCCGCGAGCGCGGCTTCTAATGTCGCACGGTCGCGCAAGCCCCCGCCGAACTGCACCTTGGGTCCGAGTGCCGCAATCGCCTTGAGGATAGAAAGGTTGCGTGGTGCGCCATCAAATGCCCCGTCGAGGTCCACCACGTGAATCCACTCTGCACCTGCCTCGGCGAAGCGCCGCGCTGGCTCGACTGGGTCGTCGTGGTAATGTGTCTGCGCATCATCCCTTCCCTGAACGAGCCGGACGCAACGACCGCCGCGGATGTCAATGGCAGGGTAGAGGAGCATGAGGGGAGGAGTAGGAGGAGGATCAGGAGGAGACTAAGGAGACTAAGGATACTGAGGAGACTGAGGATGCTAAGGAGGCTGGGGAGACTAAGGAGACTGAGGATACTAAGGAGTTAGCCTGCCTTCTTGCGCGAGCCGCGCTCGCCGCTACTCGTGGCGCGCTCCAGCCTGACAGGCTCGGTTCCCTGGACGGACTCCGGGGTCAGCGTGACCGTCGACCCCGACGGCGGCGGATCGTACATGGTCTCGAGCAGTACGCCTTCGAGGATGGCCCGCAGCCCGCGAGCTCCGGTGCCCAGGGCGATGGCCTTGGCGGCGATGGCCTCAAGAGTGCCGGGGGCAATCTCGAGTTTGGTCCCGGAGAGCGCGAGTAGCTTGCGGTACTGGCGGATGGGGGCATTGCGCGGCTCAGTGAGGATGCGCACGAGGTCGGCCTCGGTGAGGGTGGAAAGGACGGAGATGACTGGGAGGCGGCCGATGAACTCGGGGATCATCCCGAAGGTGAAGAGATCCTCTGGCTGTAGGCCAGCTTGGGTCGCTTCGGCGGAAGCTACGGCGGCGTCTTTGGGACTGTCGAAGCCGAGGGAGCCGCGGGAGCGGCGAGCGACAACTTTGTCGAGTCCGACAAAAGAGCCGCCGCAGATGAAGAGGATGTCGGAGGTGTCGACCTGGATGCACTGTTGGTCGGGATGCTTGCGTCCGCCGGCGGGCGGCACGTTGCAGACCGTACCCTCGAGGATCTTCAGTAGGGCCTGCTGCACGCCCTCGCCGGAGACGTCACGGGTGAGCGAAGCGGAGTCAGACTTACGACCGATTTTATCAATTTCGTCGATAAAGACGATGCCACGCTGGGCCTTGGCCACATCCATCTCGCAGGCCTGGAGTAGACGCAGGACGATGTTCTCGACATCCTCGCCGACATAGCCCGCCTCGGTCAGGGTGGTGGCGTCAGCAATGGCGAAGGGCACATCGAGTGCGCGGGCGAGCGTGCGCGCCAGCAGCGTCTTGCCCGAGCCCGTGGGGCCGATCAGGAGCACGTTACTTTTGTCGAGTTCGACGCCTGCGAGTTCCTCTGGCACAGCCTCGCCGGCACCCAGGCGATCGTTGAGGCGCTTGTAATGGTTGTGGACTGCCACGGAGAGGACCTTCTTGGCGTGATCCTGGCCGATGACATGGGCGTCGAGCAGCGAGCGAAGCTCGGCCGGGGGCATCAAGCGCACCGGCCCGAGGGGCGTGGCGGTGGGCTTGGCTTGGACGGCGGGTCCGGTGGCAGACGTGGCCGTCGGACCCTTTGCCTTGGATTGCTCGCGCTCGAGGAGGCGACCGCATGTGCTCACGCAGGCGTCGCAGATGCCGACCCCGCCGGGTCCGGCGATCAGCTTGCCAGCTGCCGCTGCGGGCTTCCCGCAGAAGGAGCAGGCGTTCGCCTGGTCGGCCATCGGCTCAGGCCTTCTCCGGGCGAGCCGGGACGACCACGTCGACCAAGCCGTAGGCCTTGGCCTCGTCGGCGGTGAGGTAGTAGTCGCGGTCGGAGTCGCGCTGAATATCCTCGGCGGCCTTGCCGCTGTGCTTGGCGAGGGTTCGGTTGAGGATGTCGCGCCAGCGGAGAATCTCCTTGGCGGCGATGGAGATGTCGGACGTCTGGCCGCCCGCGCCGCCGCTGGGCTGATGAATCATCACGCGCGAGTTGGGCAGGGCGAAGCGCTTCCCCTTAGCACCAGCGGCGAGCAGCACGGTGGCCATGCTGGCGGCGCTACCTAGGCAGTAGGTGTGCACCTCGCAGGGGATGAAGTTCATCGTGTCGTAGATGGCCATGCCCGCGGTGACGGACCCACCCGGCGAGTTGATGTAGAGGGAGATGGGCTTCTTGGGATCCTCCATCTGGAGGAAGAGCATCTGGGCGATGACGGCGTTGGCCACCTCGTCGTAGATGGGTGCCCCGAGGAAGATGATGCGGTCCTTGAGTAGGCGGCTATAGATGTCCCAGGCGCGCTCGCCGCGACCATCGCGTTCGACGACGTTCGGAATGATGTAGCTCATGGTCGCACTATGGGAGGAAACGGGGGTTTGTCACCCTTGCTTCGCGGTCTGCCCGCCGGCTAGGACATGGTCCAGGGCCTTATTGAGCAGGGCGTCGCGCTGGATGATGCGGACTTGGTCGCGGTCCTTGGCCAACTTCTCGGGAGGAGTACGGCTAGCATAGGCCGCGCGGATGACGGCACCGCCGAGCTCCTCGCGGGTCAGTTCGAGCTTCTCCTCCTTCGCGATGCGGGAGAGGACAATCTGTGAGCGCACGCGGGTGCTGGCGGCCTTGCGTGCGTCGGCGAGGATCTGCTCTCGGTCCTTCTCGAGGGACTCCGGGGTGGCGCCGCCACGCATGCGCAGGTTGGCGTACTCCATGAAGAGGTCGTAGGACTCCCGCTCGACGGCGGAGTCGGGCAGGGGGAAGTCGAGCGGCTTGAGCAGGAGGTCGAGCGCCTGCTCGCGGCGCTTGTTCTCGGCCTGGGCCTTGCGCTGGCCTTCGAGGCCCTTACGAACCTGCTCGCGCATCTCCGCGAGGTCGGCGGCGCCGAGTGTCTTAGCGAAGGCCTCGTCGAGCACGGGAAGCTGGCGGCTACGCACCTCCCCAATGGTCACGGCGTAACGGGCGGTCTTGCCGCGCAGGGCCTCTTGGGTGTGGTCGGCGGGGAAGCTGTGGTCGATCTGGGCGGTGTCGTTAGCCTTCATCCCGACGAGGGCTTTGGCTACGGAGGGGATCAGGGCGAGGTCGCCCTCGGCTCCCGCCTCTTCCCAGGCGCCATCTGACTTAGCGAGGATGCCGGCGTCGGGAGCAATCTCCGCGAGGTCCTTGCCGTCGAGGGTGGCGGCGTAGGTCAGCCGGACATAGTCTCCCTTGACCGCGGGGGCCTCGGTGACCGCGAAGGTGGCCTTCTGGGAACGGAGCTCGTCGATGCGCTGGGCGACAGTCTCATCGGTGACTGCCTCGACCGCAGCCTCGACCTTGATCGCGCGCCAGTCGGGCAGGGTGTAGGGTGGAATGACATCTACCTCGAAGCTTAGGGTGACATCCTTGCCGGCCTCGCCCTTCTGGTCGGCCGAGACCAAGGCGAAGATCTCCAGTTGGCCGTCGGCACGCAGCTTCTCGTAACCCTCGCTCAGCAGACGCTGGTTGCTCTCGGCCTCGATGTCCTTGCCATAGCGGGAGGCCACCATGGCCTCGGGCGCCTTGCCCGGGCGGAAGCCGGGCAGCTTCGCCTGCTTGGCGAATTGCCGGGCGACCTCCTTGCGGCGCTCGGCGGCCTGGGCGGCGGGCACGGTCACGGTGACGGTGCGGCGGGTGGGGGAAGTCTCGTTGATTTGGATGTTCACGGTAGTCGACGTTGGAGAGTGCCGGCCCAAAGGGCGGAAGGTCGGAGGAAAGCACCCCCGGAGCCGGGGGCAAGCAAGGAGAAGGAGGAGCGAGGAGCGGGGAGCGAGGAGCGAGAGGGGGTGAAACAGCAGAAAAAATCTCAGGTTTGCGGCACTCGGGTAAGGGTCGCCAACCCCGGCGTTCCGCTGCCCGGGAAGGGTGCGTTGGATGGCCAGCGGACCCCTGCCACTAGGCTGGGCCCACGTGCTCGCTCCCCGGACCCCGCTCCTCGCTCCTTCTTTATCCCTCCACCTTCGCCCGCAGCCTCGGCATGACGCAGGCAGGCACGAAGTCGGCTGCAGCCGTTAGCCGGTGGCGGGCGATGTCTTTGACGAAGGAGGAGGAGGTGACGAACTGCTCCTTGCTCGGCATGAGCACGACCGTCTCGATCTCGGGGGCGAGGAGGCGGTTGGCATGGGCGAGGTCGAATTCGAACTCGAAGTCGCTGAACTTGCGCAGGCCACGGATAATGGCGTCGGCTCCCCTGCTGCGGGCGAACTCGGCGGTCAGGCCATGGAGGGCAGCGACCTCGACCGAGGGGAGGTCGACGAGGGCTTCGCGGGCCATCTCCAGTCGCTCCTCGAGGGTGAACCAGGGTTGCTTGCTCTCGCTCGGTGCGATGGCCAGCACTACCCGGTCAAAGAGCCGCGTGGCGCGGCGCACCACGTCGATGTGCCCGAGGGTCACGGGGTCGAAGGTGCCAGGATAGATGGCGGTGCGGGTCGCGTGGGGCATCCTTTGGTGTTGCTCCGTATCCTCGCCGGGGAGCATCCTCCCCGCAAGCCCGCATGAGCGTCCTGCGTCAACTCCCCAACTTGCTCACTGTGGCCCGCATCCCTGCGGTCGCCTTGATCGCCTACTGGACTTACCTCGCCGGCCCCTGGGCCTCTGCCGCCCTCGCGCTCTTCATCCTCGCCGCGGTGACCGACCTGCTCGACGGCTGGGTCGCGCGCAAAGTGGGCGCGGTCTCCGACTTTGGGCGCCTGATGGACGCGCTGGTCGACAAGATCTTCATCCTTGGCCTACTCGTGGCCCTGCTCGCCATCGACTGCCTACCCGTCCGCGGGGTGGTTGGCGCAGGCTCCCTTCAGGTCCACGTCGCCGCCGCGGTTGACGCGCGCCTCCTCGCCGCCCTCGGTGTCTTCCTCATCCTTACTCGCGAATTCCTCATCACTGGCCTGCGCCTCGTCGCCGCCGCCAAGGGTAAGGTCCTCGAGGCCGAGGGCTGGGGTAAGATTAAGACCTTCCTGCAGATCCTTGCCATCGGTCACCTCATCGGCCTGCGTGCCTACGAGACCCACTGGAACCTATCTGCGGAGTGGCACCGCCACTGGCAGGTGGCCATCACCGCCCTCTTTTGGGCCTCGGTCATCCTGACGGTCTGGTCGGGTGCGGTCTACCTGATCCGGCACCGCCGCCACATCGCCGACGCCGCATGATGGTGGCAGTCGCCACCCTTGGCCCCCTCGGTCGCCTCCCGGCGCCCGGGACCTGGGGCTCCGCCGCTGGCCTCCTTTGGTGGTGGCTCCTGGTCGAGCCTATCCAGGCTCGGCACGGTCTGGGGCACCAGGTGGGCTTCTGCCTGCTGCTCGTTCTTGCCGCCGTCTTCCTCTGTGGGGCCGCCGCCGCGCTCATCGGCCGGAAGGACCCCCAGGAGGTCATTCTCGACGAAGCAGCCTGCATCCCTCTTGTTTTCGTGGGTTTTCCGAGCCTTAGCTGGGTCTGGGTACTGGTTGGGTTCCTTCTCTTTCGGCTCTTGGACATCACCAAGCCGCTCGGTATCTCCCGCCTCCAGTCGCTCCCCTCCGGTCTCGGCATCGTGGCCGATGACCTCGCCGCTGCGCTCCTCGCCAACGCCCTCTTGCACCTCCTCCGGGTCTTCCCTGGGTCGCTGCTCTGAGCACGGCCAGCTCCTTCCCGGGAGGATATTTTTTCTGCGCACCTCTTCTTTCCCTGTTGACCAGCGGGTTTCAGGGCGGTTGATTGCGAGCGTCGGCTCACGCTGACATCCCAAACATCATCCCCCAAACCAACACCACACACATGAACAAGTCTGAACTCATCGAAGCCGTCCAGAAGTCCCTCGACAGCACCCGTGCTGACGCCGAGCGCTCCGTCGACGCCGTCATCGGCGCCCTCGAGCACGGCATCATCAAGAAGGGCGGCGTCTCGCTCGTCGGATTCGGCAACTTCACCGTCAACAAGCGCGCTGCCCGCGACGGCATCAACCCCGCCACCGGCGCCAAGATTAAGATCAAGGCTTCCAAGGGCGTGAAGTTCAAGGCCGGCACCGCCCTCAAGAAGGCGGTCAACAAGTAATCCTCGGATTACTCGTTGGAAATACGACCCCGCCGCAAGGCGGGGTCTTTTTATGCCCGGAGGATTTCCGCCCGCCGTGGCTTGCCCCGGCGCGTCGTCAGCGCACACTAATTTTGTGGCCTCGCCCTTTCATTACCAAGAACCCTTCCCGCTCGGTCCCGACCTCACCTCGTACCGTCGGCTCACCGCAGAGCATGTCAGCCTCTCCTCCTTCGACGGCGTGCCCGTACTTAAGATCGACCCCGCCGCGCTGACCCTCCTCGCCAATCAGGCTTTCCACGACATCAACTTCTACCTGCGCACCTCCCATCTCGAACAGGTTGCAGCTATCCTCGCCGATCCGGAGTCCAGCGCCAACGACCGCGCTGTCGCCCTCGCCATGCTGCGTAACGCCGAGGTCGCAGCGAAGGGCGTGCTCCCCTTCTGCCAAGATACTGGCACCGCCCAGATCGTGGCCAAGAAGGGTCAACAGGTTTGGACCGGCGGAGATGACGCCGAGGCTCTCTCCCTCGGCATCTTTCAGGCCTACGCTCAGAACAACCTGCGCTACTCCCAGCTCGCTGCGCTCGACATGTATACCGAGCGCAACACCGGTACCAATCTCCCCGCGCAGATCGACATCGCCGCAGGTAAGGGCAGCCGCTTCGATTTCCTCTTCGTGGCCAAAGGCGGTGGCTCGGCCAATAAGTGCTTCCTTTACCAAGAGACCAAGGCCGTCCTCAACCCCAAGTCCCTCGTCGCCTTTCTCACCGAGAAGATGCGCACGCTCGGTACCGCCGCCTGCCCGCCCTACCACCTAGCCTTCGTCATCGGCGGCACTTCGGCCGAGGCCACCATGAAGGCGGTCAAGCTCGCCTCCACCCACTGGTACGATGCGTTACCCACCTCGGGCGACGCCCATGGCCGTGCCTTCCGCGACCTAGCCCTCGAGGCCGAACTACTCAAGGCCGCCCACACGCTCGGCATCGGCGCCCAGTTCGGCGGCAAGTGGTTCGCCCTCGATGCCCGCGTCATCCGCCTCCCCCGCCACGGCGCCTCGTGTCCCATTGGCCTCGCCGTCTCCTGCTCCGCCGACCGCAACGCCAAGGCCTACATCGACGAGACCGGCGTCTGGATTGAGCAGCTCGAGGTCGACCCCGGTCGCCTCATCCCCTCCGAGCACCGCGGCCGCCAAGACGCCACCGGCACCATCCCCATCGACCTCAATCGCCCGATGGCCGAGATCCGCGCCGAGCTCGCGCGTCATCCCGTGACCACGCGCCTCGCCCTCACTGGCACCGTGGTCGTCGCTCGCGACCTCGCCCATGCCAAAATCAAGGAACGCCTCGATCGCGGCGAAGGCCTGCCCCAGTACCTCAAGGATCACCCCGTCTATTACGCTGGCCCCGCCAAGACTCCCCCAGGCCTACCCTCCGGCTCCTTCGGCCCGACCACCGCTGGTCGCATGGATAGTTATGTCGACCTCTTCCAGAAGGCCGGCGGCTCGCACATCATGATCGCCAAGGGCAACCGCGGCCAAGCTGTCACCGATGCCTGCAAGGCCAACGGCGGCTTCTACCTCGGCTCCATCGGCGGTCCCGCCGCCATCCTCGCCCAGGAGAACATCCGTAAGGTCGAGGTGGTCGACTTCCCAGAGCTCGGCATGGAGGCCGTCTGGAAAATCGACGTAGTCAATTTCCCCGCCTTCATCCTCGTCGACGACAAGGGTAACGACTTCTTCTGCCAGATCCCCGGCACCGGCTGCGGGGTGTGCGCCGTCTGAGCCGGGCTTGCCCGGCACAGACGGGAGCGGCACAGTGGCACAGCGGCACGGAAATATAGCTCGTTAGCTCTTTAGCTCGCTAGCTCGGCACAACTCGCTCCGCTCGTACCGCTAAGACGGCGGCACGGCGGCACAGCGGCACAGAATCGAACCAGCTAACCCCGCTAACACCGCTAATACCGCTAATACCGCTAACCCCGCTGCCTTGGGTAGGGGCACGACCACGTCGTGACTTCCCGTGCCGCTGCCTTGGGTAAGGGCGCCTGCCCCTAGGCGTCCGCATCTTCCTCTTAATTTTTAATTCTTAATTCTTAATTTGTCTCCCTGTCTCTGGCCCAAGGGCTCAGGGGCCCAGACATATAGCTCGTTAGCTCTTTAGCTCGCTAGCTCGGCACAACTCGCTGCGCTCGTTACCTAGGTAGGGCGGTTTCTCCGCAACCGCCACGGACGCCTAGGGTCAGGCGTCCCTACCTAAGCCAGAGAGCCAAGGAGCTAGAGAGCTAAGGAGCCATCGAGCTATCGAGCTACCGAGCTATCGAGCTAAAGAGCTAACGAGCTATCGAGCTATTCACCCTTCCGTGCCGCCGTCTCGTCCCGTGCCCCCGTGCCCCTGTGCATCCGCCCGACAGTCAATCCAACCACCTTTGGTCCCCCGCGTCCGGCAACGCACACGCCGGCCCGCTCCGTCCCCGTCGCTTCGCCACCGCCGCGTAGACTGGATGAGTGACCCAGCGGGGCAGGGCACCGATCAGTCTTCCCGCTAGCGGCCACGCACCGCGCAGCTCGCGCAGCGCTCGGGCGATGGCCGGCACGCCGACCAGCCGATGTGCGCCGTCCCAGACCACAATGCCGGCATCTTCTCCGCCGGGCGGCTCGCCCGCGATTCGCGCGGTGACGCCGGCATTGGGCGCCAGCAAAAGTCGTCCAGTAGGGTCGCGATCGGACAGCCAACGCGCACTCCTCGTGCACAGGCCGCAGTCGCCATCGTAGAGCACGATGAGTTCGGTCGGGCGCATCATTAGGTCACATCCGTCCAGCCCTTGCCGTCCTTCTCCATCTTACGGAAGCCGCCTTCCTTGAGTTTGGCGCCGAGTGTGCGGTCGGACCACTTGCCTCCGACATTGGGTGCCTCGATCAACTTACGCAGTTCCCGTCCATCCAGCGGATGTCGCTCTAGGTCAGGGGTGTCGCCGGGTTGATCAACCTCGAGGATCTCGGCTTCCCGGCCGTCAGGACCGAGCACGCGATAGCGGCGGATGGGCATGCCCTCATGGTGACGGCATGGGCGTCCCGCGCAAGCGCCCCCGGTTCGTGGTGGAGGGAGTGGGATTTGAACCCACGAACAGCAATGCTGAACGGATTTACAGTCCGCGCCCTTTAGCCACTTGGATATCCCTCCCAACGAACAGGACGTTGGGTTGTGGAAAACCCGCCCCAAGGGGCAAGGGAAAAGGGAGGCCATCGGGCCCCAGGGGCCGACGGCAAGGGGCACTGGGGCACGGCTGCACAGGGGCATGGGCTGGAGAACTCGCTGCCGCAGGTAGGGCGGTTTCTCCGAAGCCGCTTCTACCCCCGAGCCCCTGTTTCGGGTAGGGAGGATGCTACGCATCCTCCGGGCGGATCGCCGAAACCTCACGCTCACCCAGCCACCCCCGGACGCCTCGGAGAGGCGTTCCTTCCCAAGGCAACGAGCGCCAGCGAGTTCTCTCACCGGTCACCTGTCACCGGTCACCAGTAGCCTTGTCTCTCCCGTACCGCTGTGCCGCGGCGACCATCAAAGCAAAACCCCGCTTTTGCGGGGTTTGCGTCAGGAACCTAAACGGTCGCCTTACGCCTTCGCTGCAGCCTTGGCGCGCTTGAGCAGGGCCTTGGCGGTGTCGGTGGGCTGGGCGCCCTTCTTGACCCAGGCGGCATACTTCTCCGCGTCGATCTTCAGTTCGGTCGCCTTGCCGCGAGCGCGGGGATTGTAGTGGCCGAGAAGCTCGACGAAGCGGCCGTCGCGACGGGTCGCGGATTCGGCGACGACGAGACGGTAGTTGGGCTCGTTCTTGGTACCGAAGCGCTGGAGGCGGATGCGTAGCATGTGTCCGGGGGTCTGTTGGAAGGTTGAAAAAGGCAGGGAAGGGGGAGGGGAGTCAAGGACGGAAAGCCCGTTTCTCCCCTATACCCTTGACCCCTCCCCCTCCGACCTCTGGGCTGTCCGACCCTGCCAGTTCCCATGCGCATTGACCTCCTGACCCTTTTTCCCGCCATGGCGGACGGGTTTTTGCGCGAATCCGTGGTCGGTCGGGCCATCGAAAAAGGCCTCATTGAGTTCAAGGCCCATGACATCCGCCAATGGACCAAGGACCGGCATCAGCGGGTCGACGACACCCCCTACGGCGGCGGCCCCGGCATGGTCATGTCCTGTCAGCCCCTCTTTGACTCTGTCGATGCCGTCTCCACCCCCGGCTGCGAGGTGATCTACCTCTGTCCCGACGGGGAGCCTCTCTCCCCCTCCCTAGCCAAGGAGCTCGCCGGAAAACGCCATTTGGTCCTAGTTTCGGGACATTATGAGGGGATTGATGAGCGTTTCCGCACCGCCAAGGTCACCCGCGAGGTCTCGATCGGGGACTATGTCCTAACCAATGGCACCCTTCCCGCCTGCGTCCTGGTCGATGCCGTCTCCCGCCACCTCCCCGGGGTCTTGGGGGATGGAAACTCCTTGACGACCGATGCCTTCAACGGTTGCCTCCTTTCCTTTCCGCAGTTCACCCGTCCCGCTGTCTACAACGGTCTCGAGGTGCCCCCGGTCCTCCTCAGCGGCAACCATGCCGACATCGAGAAATGGCGCCAGGAGCAACAAATCGAGAGAACCAGACAGCGCCGGCCAGACCTCCTGAAAAGACCCGAAAAAACGCCATGAGCAACCATCCCCTCATCCAGTTCGCCACCCAGACCCACCTCAAAGAGGGCCGCGGTCGCGACGCCTTCAAGGTGGGCGACGAGGTCCGCGTCCACACCAAGGTTCGCGAAGGCGACAAGGAGCGCGTCCAGATCTTCAACGGCATCGTCCTCGCCCGTAAGCACGGCGGCATCCACGAGACCTTCACCGTCCGCCGCATCTCCTTCGGCGAGGGCGTCGAGCGCGTCTTCCCTGTCCACTCTCCCAACATCGCCAAGATCGAAGTCGTTCGCGTCTCCGAAGTGATGCGTGCCCGCCTCTACTACCTCCGTGACCGCGTCGGCAAGTCCGCCACCAAGGTCAAGGAGGTCAAGCGCGCCGTGGTCGAGGCTGCCAAGCCCGCCACTCCCGCCGCCTAAGGGTCCTCCCCCCTTGGTCTCACCACAACCCCCGCCCCGCGGGGGTTGTTTGTTTGGATACGGAGGTGCGACTGTCTTGGGTAGGGGCACGACCACGTCGTGACCTCGGGCCTATGGCCCTCGGACAGCTGGCACAGCGGCACAGACATATAGCTCGTTAGCTCTCTAGCTCGCTAGCTCGGCAGAACTCGCTGCGCTCGTACCGCTAAGACCGCTGGCACAGCGGCACAGAATCGAACCAGCTAACCCCGCTAACATTTATTAGGGG
>JBFZFD010000116.1:0-15778 GCA_041306485.1 Opitutia bacterium
CGCTTCCGTGGCTTCCCTTACGACGAGGTCGCAGGCAAGACCGACGAGATCGGCGCCGAGCCCCCCATCGCCGCTGCGCCAGTCTGGAACGCCGCTCCCGAGACAGCCGCCCAGGCCTAAACCCCTTCCTAAAGACTCACCATGGCAGGCGGAGGAGGAGGCGGGGACAGCGGGGAACCAGAGTTCCAGGTGGCGCCGATGATCGACGTCCTCCTCGTGCTGCTCATCTTCTTCATGTCCATCACCTCTGCCCAGGTGCTGAAGGTCGACAAGAACATCGAGCTCCCCCTCGCGGTCCATGGCAAGAAGCGCGACGACAAGGCTGCCGCCGGCCTCATCAATATCTCTTGGGACGCCACCACCGGCCAAGCGCGCTACAAGCTCGACGACCGTGAACTCGACCCCAACGACAAGGACGGCATCTCCCGCGAGTTGAGCCTGCGCAAGGGCAACAACGCCGAGTTCCGCCTGCTTATTCGCGCCGACAAAAACTGCCACGCCAAGTTCATCTCCAAGGCCCTCGAGTGGGGCGCCGAGGCCGGCATCGACAACATCGCCTTCTCCGGGCTCAACAACGAGAACTGATCCATGGCCAAGCAGCGCCCCAAGGGAATCACGAATCCGGATGTCGGCTTCCAGATCGCGCCGATGATCGACGTCGTCTTCGTCATCATGCTCTTCTTCATGGTCATGGCCGGCGCCGTGAAGGTGGAGCACGAACTCAAGACAACCCTTCCCGGCAACGTCGAGACGGCCAAGGAGACCGAGATGCCCGACGAGTTGACCATCTCCGTAGCCGAGAACGGCCAAGTCTCACTCAACGACGAGCCCGTCGGTACCCCGACGGACCGCGAACTCACCGCCCTCTTCCAAGAGATGTCCCGCGCCCGCAAGAACGCCGAGAGCGGCAAGACCAAGCTACTCGTCACGGTGCAGGCCGAGGAGACCGCCCGCTACGAGCGCGTCATCAACGTGCTCGATATCCTCGCCAAGGCTGAGGTCAGCAACGTCACTTTCGCCGTCGCCGAGCCAGAGTGAGCCCTCCGGAGGCTCCCTGAGCAGGGACTGCTTAGCTAGTCTCGACAGCGCGCCTCGGATAGCCGGCTGGGCATCGCGTCTCACTGCCCCAAGAGGGGCTTTCGGGTTGCCTCAGCAAGGCCCCTGGGAGATGGTAAGGGGTAACCATGCCCAACAGCCTGCACCAGCACGGCTTTGTCACCGTCGCCTCCATCTCCCCCGCCCTCCGGCTGGCGGATCCCCAGGGCAACGCCATGCTGGTCATCCAAGCTCTGGAGAAGGCAGCTGCAGAGGGGGCCGAGTTGGTCGTGCTGCCCGAGCTCTGCCTGACTGGCTACACCGTGGGCGACCTGATTGCCCATCGCACGCTACTGACAGGAGCGGTCGAAGCCCTCGGCAAGGTCGCCGAGGCCACTGCCCGCCTCGGCTTGACAGCCGTGGTCGGGCTACCCCTGGAGGTCGACGGACGTCTCTTTAACTGCGCGGCCTTCGTCTCCCGCGGTAAGGTGCTCGGCGTGGTCCCCAAGACCCACCTCCCCAATAACGGCGAGTTCTATGAGCAGCGCTGGTTTGCCTCCGCGCGCGTCGCCCGCACGGGCACCCTCAAGCAGCTCGGCGGGGTTCCCTTTGGCACCCACCTGCTCTTCCGCGCGACCGACGTGCCCGATTGCGTCGTGGGCATCGAGCTCTGCGAAGACCTCTGGGCGGTCGAGCCACCGAGCGGTGGACTTGCCCTAGCCGGCGCTACCGTCATCTGCAACCTCTCGGCGAGTAACGAGCTACTCGGCAAGGCGGCTTACCGCCGCGACCTCGTCCGAGGGCAATCCGCCCGCTGCCTAGCCGCCTACGTCTACGCCTCGGCTGGCGCGGGCGAGTCGAGCACCGACTTGGTCTTCAGCGGACATGGCCTCATCGCGGAGAACGGCACCATGCTGGGAGAGTCCGAGCGATTCCGCTTCGAGCACGCGCTGCTGGTTTCCCAAATCGACGTCGATCGCCTCGCCGCAGAGCGCCGCCGCAACAGCACCTTCTTCGGGGCCACCGCCCCTGAGACGCTCAACATACCCTTTGAGCTCGGCCACCCGACCAACCATACACCCAAGATCCGTCGTCGCTTCAGCCAGCATCCCTTCGTCCCCTCCGACCCGGCTCGGCGCGATGAACATTGCCAAGAAATCTTCGCCCTGCAGTCGACCGGGCTGGCCCGCCGCCTCCGCCACACCGGGGCTCGCCAGGTCATCATCGGTGTCTCTGGCGGCCTCGACTCTACCCTAGCCCTGCTTGTGACCCTCGAGGCCTTCGGTCGCCTTGGACTCGACCCGAGGGGTATCATCGGGGTCACCCTGCCTGGCCCCGGCACCAGCGCGCGCACCCTGCTCAACGCCCGTCGCCTGATGGACACGCTCGGGATCACCGCACGGGAAATTCCCATTGGGGCGGCGGTCGAGCAGCACCTGAGGGACATCGGGCATCCCCCGGGCCGGCACGATGTCACCTACGAGAACACTCAGGCCCGCGAGCGCACCCAAATTCTGATGAACCTCGCCAACCAAGCCGGTGGCCTCGTCGTCGGCACGGGAGACCTCTCCGAAGCAGCGCTTGGCTGGTGCACCTTCAACGCCGACCATATGTCGATGTACCACGTCAATATCGGCGTGCCCAAGACACTCGTGCGACACCTCGTGGCCTGGGCGGCGCACGCACGCCATGTCGGGGACGTCAGGTCCGTGCTCGAGGACGTGGTCGCCACGCCGGTCAGCCCGGAGCTTCTGCCCCCGGGGGCCGACGGCGGTATCCAGCAGCAGACCGAAGCCCTCCTCGGGCCCTACGAGGTGCACGACTTCTTCCTTCACCAGATGCTGCGTGGCGGTCATCGCCCCTCCAAGATTCTCTGGATGGCAACGCACGCCTTCGCCGGCAAACACGACGCTGAGTCCCTCCGCACCTGGCTACGCCTCTTCCTGACCCGGTTCTTCTCCCAGCAGTTCAAACGCTCCGTCATGCCTGACGGTCCCAAGGTCGGGACGGTCGCCCTCTCCCCCCGCGGCGACTGGCGCATGCCCTCCGACGCCGAGGCCACCGCGTGGCTTGCGGAACTGGCCTGACCCGCCACCTTGGGCGCATGTCCCTCGCCTCAGCGACCCACCCGGAGGCCACTGCCGAGCTCCTAGCTCAGCTCGGCCCTGGTCAGGTGCGGACCGACGCCGAGGCCTGCCTAGCCGCCTCGTACGACAACACGCGCTACAGTTTCCTGCCCGAAGCCGTCATCCACCCCACCGACGTGCCCGCACTGCAGTCCGTGCTGCGCCTCGCCAATCAGCGACTCGTACCCGTTACCGTCCGCGGACGTGGCACCGGCAACACCGGCGCCTCCGCGCCCATCCGAGGCGGCTGGGTCGTGCACCTCGAGCACTGGGACAAGGTCGAAATTGATCCGCAGTCCTCCCTCGCCTGCGTAGAGCCTGGAGCCATCACCCAATCGATCAATGACGCCGCAGCGGCGCATGGCCTATTCTTCCCGCCGGATCCTTCGTCGGTCCGATTCTGCAGCATCGGCGGCAACATCGCCACCAACGCGGGTGGACTCCGTGCCGCTAAGTATGGCGTGGTGCGCGACTTCGTCGTCGCTCTCGAAGGCCTCCTGCCGACCGGCGAGCATGTCAGCTGGTCGCGCCCCCTCCGCAAATTTGTCAGCGGCTACAACCTGCGCGACCTCTGGGTCGGTGCAGAAGGCACGCTCGGTATAGTGACCAAGGCTTGGCTTCGCCTGGTGCCGTTGCCCCAAGCCCGGCGCACCTTCCTCCTCGCCTTCGCCAACGACGAGGCAGCCCTCGAAGCAGCCGCAGGCCTGATGACCGCCCGCGTGGCCCCCGCAGTCTTCGAGTTCCTCGACCAGCAGACGGTCGAGGTTGCCCAGCGCCGAGGCCAGAGTGAGGTCTTCTCCGCGGCCGACGTCGGCGGGGAGCCCAACCCCGCCCTCCTGCTGATTGAGCTCGACGGCCATCCGGCCGTGCTGGCCGAGGACGCCGCCAAGGTGCGCGCCTGGTTCGCTGGCAAGGCTCTGGCATCACGCGAGACCGACGACCCTGCCGAGGCCGAGGCCCTTTGGCAAATCCGCCGCACCTGCTCCCAGGCGATGTACCTACTCGGCAACGCCAAACTCAACGAAGACATCGTTGTCCCCTTCCGCAGTTACGTCCCCCTCATCCGGCTAGCCCGGCGCATGCGTGCGACCTACGGACTCGCCACCCCGACCTTTGGTCATGCCGCCGACGGCAACTTCCACATCCACGTGATGTACGACCGGGAAAACCCCGACCACCGACGCAAGGCCGAGGCCGCTATCCTCGAGATGATGCGCGAGGTCGTGGCACTCGGTGGAGCCATCACCGGGGAGCACGGCATCGGTATCTCCAAGTCCCCCTTCCTCCGCCTCCAGCACACCGAGGCCGAGATCGGGGCAATGCTCGCCATCAAGCGAGCCCTCGACCCCAATGGCATCCTCGCGCCCGGGCAGATCTTCGAGCCACTCAATGTCTGGGAACGCGTACCAGCCAAGGTGACTTTCTCCTGGGACAAACACTGAGCGATGGGCAAGGCTGTCGCCATCTTCGACTGGGACGGAGTCGTGGTAGATTCCTCCTCGGCTCATGAGCAAGCCTGGGTAAGGCTGGCTGCCGCCGAGGGCCTGCCCCTCCTACCCGGGAGCTTCCTGCGCGGCTTCGGCAAGCGCAACGAGGTCATCATCCCCGAGATTCACGGCTGGGCCCATGAGCCCAGCGAGATCCGTCGCCTCTCGCTCGCCAAAGAGGCGCATTACCGCGACCTCGCCTCCGGCGGCCTCATCCGTCTCCTCCCCGGGGTGCGCGAACTCCTCGCCGCTCTGCGCGCAGCGGGCATCCCGAGAGTCATCGGCACCTCCACCCACCGGGCCAACCTCGACCTTGCCTTCGCGCGCTTCGGCCTAGCGGCGGAGTTCGACGGCGCAGTGAGCAGCGAGGACGTTACCCGCGGTAAGCCCGATCCCGAAGTCTTCCTCAAGGCCTGCGCCCTTGTCGGCGGGGACCCCTCCCGCTCGGTCGTCTTCGAGGACACCCTCGCCGGCGTGACCGCGGCCAAGGCGGGCGGCTTCCGAGCTGTCGGTCTCTGCACAACCAACTCCCGCGCCATCATGGCCAACTCGGGCGCTGACCTGCTCGTCGCTGACCTCTCCGAGGTGACCCCAGCCCTCGCTCTGCCAGGCGGCCCCTGAGACCATGGGCGACTTCAAACTCCATTCCGACTACCAGCCCGCTGGCGACCAGCCCCAAGCTATCGCGTCGCTCGAGGCCTCTCTTCTGGCGGGCAACGCCCACCAGACCCTTCTCGGCGTCACCGGCTCGGGCAAGACCTTCACCATGGCCAGTCTGGTCGAGCGCCTGCAGCGCCCTACGCTCGTCATCAGTCACAACAAGACCCTCGCCGCCCAGCTCTTCGCCGAGTTCAAGAAGTTCTTCCCCGAGAATGCGGTCGAATACTTTGTCAGCTACTACGACTACTACCAGCCCGAGGCCTACGTGCCGCAGACCGACACTTACATCGAGAAGGATTCCTCGATCAATGATGACATTGAACGCCTGCGCCTCCGGGCGAGCAGTGCCCTGCTATCGCGTCGCGACGTGCTCGTCGTGGCCACCGTCTCTTGCATCTACGGCCTCGGCTCGCCCGATGAGTTCCGCCGGATGATGATTCCCCTGCGCGCGGGGATGAGCCTCGGACGCGATGAGCTGCTAGCCAAGCTCGTCGCTACCCTCTACTCGCGCAACGACGCGGTGCTCGAGCGCTGCAGCTTCCGGGCGCGGGGCGAGACGGTCGACCTCTGGCCGGCCTACCTTGAGTCCGCCGTGCGCCTGACCTTCTGGGGCGATACCCTCGAGTCCATCCGCGAACTCGACCCCGTCACCGTTCGCCCGGGCAAGACCCTGCCCGCGCTCGATCTCTACCCGGCGAATGCCCACGCAACTTCCCCCGAGAGCCTCCCACCGGCTATCGCCGGCATCCGTGCCGAGCTCGAGGAGCGCGTGGCCTGCCTCGAGGGCGAGGGTCGCCTTGTAGAGGCTCAGCGCATCCGTACCCGGACTGAGCACGACCTCGAAATGCTCCGCGAGACTGGCTTCTGCTCGGGGGTTGAAAACTACTCGATGCACATGGGAGGTCGCCGCCCGGGCGAACGTCCCTTCTGCCTGCTCGACTTCTTCCCCGACGACCGGCTGGTCATCCTCGACGAGAGCCATGTCACTCTACCCCAAATTGGCGGGATGTACCACGGTGACCGCTCGCGCAAGCAGCGCCTGGTCGACTTCGGCTTCCGCCTGCCTTCCGCCCTCGAGAATCGCCCCCTCCGCCCGGAGGAATTCGAAGCGCTCAACCGACAAGTCCTCTATGTGTCCGCCACCCCAGGGCCGGAGGAAATCCGCCGCTCGACCGTCGTCGCCGAGCAGGTCATCCGGCCGACGGGGCTGCTCGACCCCGTAATGGAGGTGCGACCGATCAAGGGCCAGGTCGAGGATTTGATCGGCGAAGCCAAGGCGGAGGCGGCGAAGGGACATCGTACCCTCGTCACCACCCTGACCAAACGGATGTCGGAGGAGATCACCGACTACCTCCGCGAGCAAGGGGTGAAGGTCGAGTACTTGCACTCGGACATCGACGCCATCGAGCGCGTGGAAATCCTGCGTCGACTGCGCGCCGGCTCCTGCGACGTGCTCGTCGGCGTCAACCTCCTCCGCGAAGGTCTCGACCTCCCCGAGGTTGCACTGGTCGGTATCCTCGATGCCGACAAGGAAGGCTTCCTGCGCAGCGAGACCAGCTTGGTCCAGACCGCAGGACGCGCCGCCCGCCACCTCGAAGGCCGCGTCCTGCTCTACGCCGATGTCCGGACCCGCTCGCTCGAACGTGCCCTCGCCGTCTGCGCCGACCGACGCCGTCGCCAAGCCGCCCACAACGCGCTCCATGGCATCACCCCTCGCTCTGTTGCCCGCGCCCTCGAGGCCAGCTTGGTCGAACCCGTGATTGATCCCGTGATTGGCACGAGCGGCGACCGCGACCTCACCAGCGTGCTCAGCGACCTCGAGGATGAGATGCTCGCTGCGGCCGACCGACACGAGTTCGAGCGCGCCGCGCACCTGCGGGACCAACTTTCTGTCCTGCGCGGGGAGAAACCGAAGGCAGGCTCGCGCGGTGGACGGCGCCGTCGCTAATCAGGATCGACCGAGGCGGCGCTCGATGTCCGTTTCGCCCAGTTCGAAGTAAGTGCGACGTCCAAGGGGATCCACCCCAGGCTGAGTCGTGCGGAAGAGCCGCTGCACCAGGTCGACCAGCTCCGCGTCGGAAAGCACATCCGTCCGGTGGCGCGAGCGCCGCACAGCCAAGCGAGCCAGACCCTCGGCCGCGAGATGTGAACGGGAGAAGTCGCCTTCCCGACGGGCCATCTCAGCGAGCAGGTCTCGGAGGAATGCCTCAGCCTCACCCGAGTCGAGCCAGGGCGGCGTCGCATTGAGGCGCCAGAAGTTGCGCCCATAGGGCTCAAGGTCGAAGCCCGCTGCGGCGAGGAAGGTGGCCTGCTCCGAGAGCACGGCGGCGGGTAGCGGGTCGAACTCAAGGGGGATGGGCAGGAGCAGGGGTTGTGCGAGGGGACGCTCAGCCGCGAAGCCTGTGACAATAGACTCGAAGAGGATGCGCTGGTGCGCAGATCCCAGGTCGAGCAGCACCATCCCGGCGGGCGTCTCGAAGATCGCGCGGTCACCACGCAGCCGCCCCACTAGCCTCCAGGCGAGGCGCATGGGGGCGTCAGCGGCGACGCGGGCGGACGCAGCTGGGGGAGCGACGAAGGTCTCCGAGGATGACGGGGCGGCAGCCATGGTCGGATGAACAACCGAACTTGGCGGAGAGGCAGCGGGCACGGGCAGAATCTCCACCGCAGGGGTGATAGGCGCTGCAGTGCCGACGACGGGCTGGCCACGCAGAGCGGCGAGCACGGCACCCATCACGAAGGTTCGGACCTTGGCCTCCTCGCGGAAGCGGATCTCGCGCTTGGCTGGATGGATATTCACGTCGATCGTCGCCGGATCGACCTCGAGGAAGAGAAAGGCCAGCGGGAATCGCCCCTTGGGAATGAGGGTATGGTAGGCCTCGACCAGCGCGTAGGTCAGGGCCCGGCTATCGACCGGTCGTCCATTGACCACAGTGACCACATCTTGGCGGGTGGAGCGGCTGACGCCAGGCTTGCCGAGCAGACCCGATACCCCGAGCCCCTTGGCTTCCAGCGCGGGTAAGGGAAGGAGGTCATCAGCGACGGCCTTACCCCAGATGGATCGGACGCGCTCGAGCAGGGGCACGTTGCCCGGGGATCGGAAGATCTCGCGGCCATCCTCGCGCAGGAGGAAGCCGACCTCGGGGTGGGCGACTGCGTAGAGCCGGACCATGCGGATGATGTGGGCCGCCTCGGTCTCGTCGGACTTAAGGAACTTCAGCCGAGCTGGCACGGGGTGGAAGAGGTTGGCTACCTCGATGCGCGTGCCGACCGCCATGCCATGCTCGCGAATGTGCACGGTGTGGCCTCCATTGACGAGGATCTCGCAACCAACGTCAGCCCCCTCGGCGCGCGTCCGCAGCGTGAAGCGCGAGACGCTGGCGATGGAGGGCAAGGCCTCCCCGCGGAAACCGAAGGAGCGGACGCGGTCGAGGTCGGAGGCTTCGGTGATTTTACTCGTGGCGTGCCGCTGCAGGGCGAGCTCGGCCTGGCCTGGTGACATCCCATGCCCGTCATCCTCAACCGCCAGCAGGGCCTTACCACCCCGGGAGAAATCCAGGGTCACGCGCCGCGCACCCGCGTCCAAGGCGTTCTCCAATAGCTCCTTGGCCGCGGCAGCCGGCCGCTCGACCACTTCGCCCGCCGCGATCTGGTTCGCGACCCTGGGGTCGAGGATGCGGATGAGGGGGCGTGACACGGTCACATCCTCTATGACCCCACCCTCGCCGCTTGCCAAGCCGCCACTCCCCGGAATCGTGGCAAGGTGTCCAACCGCCTGGCCAACGAGCCCAGCCTCTACCTCCGCCAGCACGCCGCCCAGCCTGTCGATTGGTGGCCGTGGTGTCCCGAGGCCTTCGCCGAGGCCCGTAAGAGGGACGTACCCGTATTGGTCTCTATCGGCTATGCCTCCTGCCACTGGTGCCATGTGATGTCACGCGAGTGCTTCGACGACCCCTGGATCGCCGACCTGATGAACCGTCATTTCGTCTGCATCAAGGTCGACCGAGAGGAACGCCCAGATGTCGACCAACTCCACATGGACGCTGTGCAGATGATCCAGCACCAGGGCGGCTGGCCCCTCAACAGCTTCTGCCTGCCGGATGGTCGACCGTTCTTCGGCGGCACCTACTTCCCACCTGACGACCGGGGAGGGCGCACACCCTGGCCCCAGGTGCTGATGCGGGTCTCTGACCACTTCCGCCTGCGGCGGGCCGAGCTGGAGGGCAATGCCGAGGCCGTCGCCGGCAACCTCCTCCACCAGTCGCGCTCGCCGTCGGGCGAGGCCGGCGAGACCGATGCCACCATCCGACTCGGCGCCGCGCGCGCCCTGCTCGCCGATGCTGATCCCGTCCATGGCGGCTTCGGTGCGGCGCCCAAATTCCCCCCGCCCATGGCCCTGGACTTCCTGCTCGCGGTGCGGGAACGCGCTGACCTAGACGCCGCGACCCAGACGAGCCTCGGGGAGACCATTGGCTTGTGCCTGCGCAAGATGGACGAGGGCGGCCTCCACGACCAGATGGGCGGCGGCTTCCATCGCTACTGCGTGGACGCAGATTGGACCGTGCCACATTTTGAGAAGCTGCTCTGCGACAACGCCCTGCTCCTCGGAGTCTATGCCAAGGCCGCACTTGCCCTGAAGCAACCGCGCTTCCGCGAGGTCTGTGATGGCATCCTCGACTGGCTCGAGCGCGAGATGCGCGTCGGGCCCGCCTACGCGGCCTCGCTCGACGCCGACACCGGGCACGAGGAGGGCCTGACCACCGTTTGGACACCCTCCCAGGTCGCGGCGATCCTCGGCGACCGGGCGGAGGCTTTTTGCCAAGCCTACGGCATCACTCCGGAGGGTAACTTCGAGGGAGCGTCCGTCCCCACCTTCCGGACGGGCGGCGATTCCGCCACCTTCGCGGCGGACCGCAGGCTCCTGCTAGCCGCGCGCATGCTACGACCGCAGCCAGCCCGGGATGACAAGGTACTGGTCGGATGGAACGCCTTACTCGCCGCCCAACTCGCGCGGGCCGGACTCCTACTGGGCGAGGCCGGCTGGGTGAGGCGTGCAAGTGAGTTACTCGACCACCTGCTCGAGAAGGGGGCCTCACGGTCTAGCGAAGGTCATTGGACGGTTCATGCGGTCGTCGGAGCGAAGACGCCCGGCACTCTCTCCGATTACGCCTGGCTGGCCGAGGCCGCCCTCGTCCTCGCCAGCGTCGGCGGGGACATCCGTATCCAGCAGGCAGCTGAGCTTTCGCTTTCGGCAGACCAGCGCCTGGGCGACCCCCGGGCCGCTGGACTTTACAGCTCGGAGAACGCCGATGACCTGCTACCCGTCAGGCAGAAGCCTTGGTGGGACCAAGCGGTCCCTTCAGGCAACAGTTCGATGCTCGCCGTTCTCTCGACGCTCGCGGCCCTGGGCGGCGAACGAGGCGAAGACGCACGGTTCCGGTCCCTCGCTGAGGCCTACGCCGGCGCGGCCAAACAACTTCCCCATGGCATCCCCCGCGCCCTGGCAGCCCTCGAGCGAGCCGGCCAAGGCCTGCCCATCCTGAAATGTCGGGAATCTGCCGCAACCGCCCACGCCCAGCTGGGGTCAATCAAGGGCGAGCTGCTCACGCGGGAAGTACCGGACCTCCCCTCTGCCTTCCAACTCTGCCTAGGTTCCAGCTGCCTTCCTCATGCCCATGACCTAGATGAGGTGAGGTGCCAACTGCTCGCCTAGGGTATTGGCAAAGCAAGGGGAGCTAGGCACGCTGTGGCATGCCCACAATCGCCTACCTCCTCCTCATCGGCCTTTTCGCCGGAACCCTTAGCGGACTGTTCGGTATCGGCGCAGGAGTGGTCATCACCCCTGCCCTGCTCTGGCTCACCTCATCCACCCAGACCCAAGCCCAAGGCGTGGCCTATGCAGTCATGGTCCCCATGGCCATCCTCGGTACCTGGCGCTACCAGAGCCAACCCGGCATGAGCCTCGACTGGGCCCTCGTGCTCCCTCTGGGTGCGGCCTGCTTGGCCGGTGTCTGGCTGGGCAGCCATCTGGCTTTCCTAGCCGATGAGACCGTGCTGAGGCGCGCCTTTGGTGCTTACCTCCTACTGGCGGGCGGCCAGCTCCTGCTGGGATCCCGCTGAAAGCGGGTTGCGCTTGCTCCACGGGGCGGGGACTAGTGGAATCCAATCCCCATGGCCGACGACACCCGCTACGTCTACAGCTACGGAGCCCGAAGCTCCCGGCGCATCCTGCTGGGCATGTTCCAGGTGGAAAACCTTGGCGAGCAAGGACTGCGCTACGCACCCGTCTGGTCGCGCATCTGGAAGATCGGTGTTGGCACCCTCGCCCTCGGCTACCTCTCCCTCGTCTCCCTCTTCTACTTCCGCGAGCGCTACATGCGAGGCATCGAGGGGACTAGCTGGGGCACCGCCTTCCTCTACTTCGTCTCTGAGGGTGCCAAGAACGATCACCTGACGATGAAGGGCGACACCTACATCGCTACGGCCAAAGAAGCGCTACGCCGCGAAGACTACGGCGAGTTCGCCAAGTATATCGGCGTCGGCGCAAGCCTCTCCCGCGCCAACCTCGAGGGGCAACGCCTCTGCGCCGACCTCTACTTCGCTTTCGGTCGTACCGAAGACGCCTATCGAATCCTCGAGGAGTCGCTCATCCACGCTAAGTCGGACCGGGCTCATTTCCGTAACCACCTCCGTCGCTGCTTCACCCTGGACCAGGACCAGATGATCATCAAGGCGGCTGAGATGTACATGGACGACCCCGAGGTCGATCCCGGCATCCAGGCCGACCTACGCGTGGCCTACGCCCAAGCCAACTTCCTCCGCGGCAACTTCGACCTCGCCACCGATTTCATCCGCAAGCAGCGCCTCGACCTTACCCTCGAAGGCTACACCCTGCTCTGTCAAATTTCCTGGGAAAGGGGCGACCGCCAGATAGCGGTCAACCGCCTCTCTGACGCCGCCCGCACCTTCCCCAACGCCGAGCACCTCCGCGCCATGCTCGCCCGCTGGCAAAAGGAGTTGGGCAACCTCGAGGAATCCCGCGACTCCCTCAACCTGCTCGCCGTGCGCGACCCCGCAGCGCACTCGCCTCGCATCCAGGTGCTCTACCTGCTGCCAGGCCCCGAAAACGCCAAGCGCCGCGAGGAGCATGTCGACCGGCTGATAGCCGACTTCGGTCGCAATGAGATCGCCCTGCTCGAGCTGGGGCAGTTCGCCAACGACATCGCCGACGTCGCCCTCAGCGAGCGCCTGCTCAAGTTCGCGACGGATAACCGCTTCCCTAGCCGCCCTAAGTTCCTCCTCACCCACGTCGAGTGCCTGACCAACGCCAACCGCAACAAGGAGGCCATCGCCATCGTCGACGAGCTCTTCGAGCGTGACGCCAAGGCTCAGTGGTTCGGCGAGATGCGGGTGACCTTCGAAGCCCTCCGCACCATCGCTTACTACGCCGACAACCAGCCAGACATCGGGGCCATCAACCTCAAGAAGGTCATGGACACGCGCAATGTGCCGCCCCAGCTCCTTGTCGCCATCGGCCGTAAGCTCATTCAGTGCAAGCGCTTCGCCGAGGCCAACAACACTTTAGTCGCCGCCCACCTGCGGCATGAAAACAACCAGGCCCTCCTTCTCCAGCTAGTGAAGATGAAGATCGAGAACGAGGAAATCTCCGATGACCTTGAGATCTACCTGCGCCGCCTGATGGCCACCCGACGTCCTCCCTCCTCAGTCCTTGAGCAGGCCTACAACCGCATCGCTTCGGACCGATTCCTCTTCTCAGATGGGCGCTCCTCGCTCCTGCGAGACATCACCGAGGTGCTCAAAGTATCGACGAGGGTGGAACCAGGGGCCTGAGGTCTAGGTCGGCGGCAATCCCCAGACGGGTGCCATCGGCCAGCCAAAGTCCCCGGCCACAACCAGAACGCGCCCATTCCTCGGCCTCGGCGGGGCTCCCAAAGGCGAGGGCCTGGGCCAACGCTGCGGCCTCTGCTGCGCTGCCCGAGATGGCGCGCGACGGGACTGGCAAGGTCACCTCACCTCCCGTGCGGGGATCGCGTGCGGAAGAGGGCTTACCACCACCGAAGCTGGCCAGCGCAACGTTGCGCAGGCAGATTTCCCATTCCCCTACCGCCAGTCGCCAACCCTCGCGGAGGTCGGGCGGCTCGAGCGTGATGAGCAAGCTGCCACCAGCGGAGAGGAGGACGCGCTCGACACCCCACTCGCGCAGGGTGTCGGCCATGCGGTCGAGGGCATACCCACGCACCAGGGCGGCGATATCCGGCTGAAAGCCCGCGCGATGGGCGAGAAGGTCATCGCCTTGGACCTCCCAGGCCGGGGTCGCTGCAGGCATGCCAGCCGCGGGCGCGGCGGTACCATCGGGCTCGTAGGCACCAGCGGTCTCTTCACGGAGGCGCTGAGCCAAGGCGAGGCAATCGCGGAGGTGGGGAGGCAGGCGGAGACGCTCACCAGCGGCCATACGCAGGGCGGCGTCGAAGGCGTTGCCGGGTTTGTTCGAGCTAGCCTCGCCCTCGACGTGCGCCAACTGGTCCCAGACCGTGTCGAGCACGGTACCGAGGTAGCCCGGGTCTTCGGACCCATCGACGCGGATTTCGAAGACCGCGCCGAGGGCCTCGCGGTGGAAACGTCGGATAGCGGGCCTCATCGGTGATTTTTTAGGGAAGCCTCAATCTTATCAGCCCAAGGCTCGCGGGCAAGAGCCCACCAGATATCATTCCTGCGGACCTCGAAGGGGATGGCGCGGCGACCCGGGAAGGACGGCGCCTCCGTGCCCTGGGCCTGTATCAGCCAGACCTCCGCTTGGCTGGCATCGGGCACTGCGCCATAGGCGACGCGCATGTCGCGCAGGTAGAAGGGGAATGGCCAAAGATGGTCGCCCTGGACCAACACTAACGAGGGACGTCCATCCGTCTTACCTTGCAGCGCGGCGCACAAGGCAGGCACATCCGGATGGGTCTCAACATAATCGTAGCGATCCGGTCGGGCAAACAGACCCACCACGACGGCAACCGGCAAGGCGAGCAGCCGACGCGTCAGCCCATCGCCCTCGCCCATCGCCCTCGAGAGCACCACAGGCAAGACCATCAACAGCAGTAGCATGTCGGGCGTCATCAACAGCCACGATGTCTGGTAGGGGAGCGAGAGGTGGAGGAGGTAAGCGGCTCCGCTCGCCAGGAGGATAAAGTCCTGGGGAAGATCACCCCAAGAAAGGCCGTCGCGTGCCGAGACTAGGCGCAGGCCGAGGCAAGTCAGGAGGAGCATGCCAGTGAAGACCCAGGGAGCCAACTCCCCCATCGGCAGCGGGGTCTCGCTGGCTCCTGAGGCAACGCCAAAGGCCCGGAAGAACTGATTCCACCAAGTACCCAGCGCAGGAAGGTCGGTCAGGAAACTGCTCTGCACGAGCAACCAAGCACCCAGCAGGCCGAGCATAAAGGCGAGCAAACCCTTCCCGCCCGGCGCACTACGCCGCAAAATCAGCAGGGCGATGGCCGCCAAGCCGAGGTGAAGGGCTGCAGTCACCTTGCAGGCGAGAGCCAGCCCAGCGAACAGCCCGGCGAGGAAGCGCCACCGGGGCTCACCCTCGGGACCCGCACGAACCCACAGTGCGGCGGACCAGACCAAGGCGACCGCCAGGAGAGGCTCCTGGATAAAGCGCGGCAGGGTCAGTGCCGCGGGCAGGAAGAGCACGGCGGTATAAAGCCCGGAGCGACGCCCAGACGGGAAGACCCAAGGCAGTAGCAGCAAGCTCAGGCCAAGGGCCAACGGGATGGCGCGAAGTTGGCCCTCGGACGCCTGACTCAGGTCTGCACCGAGGACTGAGAAAACGCCTTGGGTGAGCAGACCGAGAGAAGGCCCATGGAATCGATCACCCGTGCGACTATGGGCGGCACCGTCGACGGCGAGCGACCACTGTCCTGCCTCATCGGCGTGGAAGGGTCGCGAGAGTGAGCCGGCGGCTAGCAGCCACGCAGCCAAGAGCAAGGCAGGCAGAAGGAGCCACGAGGGGCGTGACAGCGGGAGGGCTGACGCTGCCGGGGACATCAACGAAAGCGCGCTTCGAGGGCCTGCTTGACCCCAGCTGGGATGAGCGCCGCCTGGATGGGACCCTGACCCTCGCGCCAAGCGTAGACAGTAGAGAGGCTACCCTTGGCCACCGGCTTGCCAGCGACCGAGGCGGTAAATTCCCAGGTGAGACGTTTGTCCCCAATCTCGGAGGGGGCGAGGGAGAGAGAGATACGATCCCCGCGCTCGACCGGAGAAAGGTAGTCGCAGGACACCGCCACCCGGGGGAAACCGCGGAGGGTGCCAGCTTCGCGACGGATGAAATCTAAGCCGAGCTCGGCGTAGAGGGATTCCTCGGCGGCCTCGACCCAGCGGAAGACGGTGGTGAAATGGATGATGCCCGCAGCATCGGTGTCGGCAAAGGCGGCGGTGAACTCGGCAAGGTGGGGGCGC
>JBFZFD010000117.1:0-15658 GCA_041306485.1 Opitutia bacterium
GGGATGCCGAGCTGCTCATGCCCCTGCGAGTAGCGGAAGACCTTGGCATCGGCCTCCGCATGGGAGACGGCGAGCCGACGTTCCTTGCCATCAGCCGAGCGCACATGGAAGGCAGGCTTCAGGCTGAGACGGGTACCGGGCTTGGCGACACCCGGCGGCAGGGTCAGGCTGACGGCGCCGAGGGAGAACTCGCCGGGCTTGAGCTCGAGACGAGGGAAGGGCTTGGACGGGGGCTTGGCCTTGGGGTCGGGCTTGGCATTGGGGTCGGGCTTCGGGGCGGCGACCGCCACGATACGAACAGGGGGCTCGACCCAGCCCGAAGGATGAGCGGCAAGGAAGGTGCGCAGGCGCTGTTGCCAGCGACTGAACTCGGCCTCAAGCGCAGCATCCTTAGTCACGCCAGCGGCCAGTGTGATATTGAGCTCGGCGCGTAGGCGAGCGGCGCGTTGGGCGAGATAGGGGCTGTCGACCTGGATTTCCGGAGGGAAGGGATGGTCGTTGGAGAATCCAGCAAGCTCGGGCTCGGGGGAGTAATTGTAACTTGAGTACACACCCCACTGCTTCACGTCGGAGAAGAAGGCCTTGAGCGTGTAGAAATCACGCGCGGCAATCGGGTCAAACTTGTGGTCGTGACACTCGGCGCAGCCGAAGGTGGATCCCAGCCAGGCGGTGGAGACGGATCGGACGCGCTCGGCGCCGTACTTGGCGAGGTACTCGGCCGGCTGGGCACCACCCTCGCGGGTCATCATGTTAAGGCGGTTGTAGCCGGAGGCGACGCGCGTCTCGGGAGTGGGGTTAGGGAGGAGGTCGCCCGCGAGCTGCTCGCGCGTGAAGGCGTCGAAGGGCTTATTCGAATTGAACGCAGCGATGACGTAGTCGCGGTAGGGGAAGATGCGCTGGTTCTGGTCGCCGTGGAAGCCGACGGTATCGGCGAAGCGGGCGACATCTAACCACCAGACCGCCATGCGCTCCCCAAAGCGAGGCGAGGCCAGGAGACGGTCCACTTGACGCTCATAGGCGCCGGGTTGGGTGTCGGCCAGGAACGCAGCGGTTTCCTCGGGCGTGGGCGGGATACCCGTCAGGTCGAGGGACAGCCGACGCAGCAAGCGATCACGGGGAGCCTCGGCAGAGGGCTTGATACCCTTGGCGGCGAGCTTGGCCTGAATGTAGCCGTCGATGGCATTGCCACCCTTGGGGATGGAGGGGACCTTGCCAGGATTGATCGGGGTGTAAGACCAATGCGGCTCGTAGACAGCGCCCTCGGCCACCCAGCGACGGAAAAGGTCCTTTTGAGCCGGGGTCAGGGTCTTGTGCGACTTGGGCGAAGGCATGATGTCGTCCTGGTCGTCGCTAAAGATACGCGCGATGATTTCGCTTTTCTCAGGCTTGCCAGGGACGATGGCGGGATAGCCGCTATCGCCAGCCTTCAGTGCCTCCTCACGGATGTCCAAGCGCAGGCCACCCTCGCGGGTATTGGCGTCGAAGCCATGGCAATGGAAACAGATATCGGATAAGATCGGCCGGATATCACGGTTGAAGCCGACGGGGTCGGCTGGGAGGGTCACGAACCCGGCGAGCAGGAGAGCAAGACTGGTAGGGACGATTTTCATCCGGTGAATGGACACCTTTGACGGCAAAAGGGTTCCTGTCCAACCTCAGCTTCGGATTTCAGGCCCCCCAGAGAAAGGGAAGTGAGACACCGCTGCCATCGCAACAGGAAGGAGCCGAAGTACTTAGCGGAGGGTCATTCCCACGGACATCCTCGCGACTGGGCCACCCAGTCCCCATCCTACCGTGCGCCAGACTTGGTAGGCTCGGGTGGTTTGAGCCAATCCGGGATCGAGAGCACCCGTGGCATCGGCCGATCCGGGTCATTGAGCACAAAGAGCAACTGCCGCCGTCCAGGCTCCCGCAGCCAAGTGGCACGGACCAGCGGGGTAGGCTCGTCCTCGCCGGCCATGGCCGCGAGGTCGACCAGCACAGGGTAAGCGAGGCCAGATGCAACGCCTGGCGCCATTGAGCGCGACTGTCCAGGCAGGACCCGGGCCTTGCCCCTGCCCAGCTGGATTTCGAGCGTCCGCTGGGTCAGGTTAATCCAGAGCGAGCTGCCATCGGGTAAGCGTGTCGGCGAGAAATCAACCGCCTGTGCACGAAAACCGAGCGGACCAGGCTGATTGGAAGGCAGAAGGATGAGCAGTACATCGTCCTCGCCCGCAGGGATGTCGACCCAAGGCGCGTCCGCAGGGAGGGGCTGCTCGCGACTGGGCGCGTGCTCGGAGAAACGAGCACGCTGGGCAGTGGCGGGCAATGTCGCCTTGCCGGTGGAGACCGCCAGCCGCGGCAAGTCGAGTCGAGTCGCTTCCTTACCGATGATAAGATGCAGCGCCGAGGGCGCATCCCCGGGCGCGTCGACGCAGAGGAGACGGACACTGCGGGCAGGTAGTGCCGCGGCCAGTAAGACGAGAAAAAGAGTGAATCGCATCAGAGCTCTGCGGGTGTCAGCCAGCGAAAGGAGACGAGGCGGAGTCGACGCCCAAGAGCGACATTTGGAGCGCGCTGAAGGGAGCCGACCGGTGGCGTGACCTCGCCTAGGGGCGGCTCATGGGGAGCCACGGAGGGATCGATGTACTCGGGCAAGCGCTGGTAGACGGCCTCGCACCAAGCCCGGGCGGAGACGCCGCGGGCAGCGGGGGCTCCACCAAAAGCGCGTACGACGAAGGTGTCATCGCGCGCCGCAATCACCGGGGCGAGCGAGGCGAGCACGTCGGCCTGTCGTGGCCAGGCAGGCAGGCCGAAGTTGGAGTTGCCTTCGGCGGCACGCGGATGGGCATAGTCGCCAGTGGTCGAGGTCCAGTCACCGAGCGAGAGGCGCGGGAGCAGGCCGGTGGGGAAATCCACGACCTGGGCAGTCGTCCGGCCCACCGCGGCCGCGCGACTGGCAGGATGTTGCCCGGAGGCGGACTCCAGTGAGCGAAGCGCCATGCCGATTGCCCCAGAGAGGCTCGGGTCGGTCGTGCTACCATCGGCAGGACTCAACTGGCGGTTGACGAACTCCGAGAGAGAAAGGAAGGGACCGCGGAGGCGAACCTGCCGGACAATCTCTTGCGCCATCAGGTCGAGTTGCGCATCGGTCAGTGCGGCGAAGCCTAGAACCGCGCCGGAGTTGCCGCCCGTGGATGCGAGACCTTCGTGGGAGACGGACATTCTTGGCAGCGGGTGCTGCGCTGCGACCTCAGTGGTGGAAGTTGTACCGGGACGGAGCACCGGGACGCGCAGGTCGCGCAGATTGCCAAGCAAGGCGCGCCAGGCGACCACCGAGGTGCTATTCACATTGAACTGGCCGGGTACGCTGAGGTGGGCGGCCACGCGCTGGTAACCCGCGGGCAAGGCGGGGTTACCTGGATAGAAGCTGCCGGTCACACCAGGGTCGAAGGCCGCCGCCGTCTTGGTCGGAAGGTAAACGGTGTTGGGCAAGGGTTCGCCTGCCACGAAGGAGGTCCAAGTCGCACGGAGGCTGGTCAGGACGGCCGGGTCCCAGACATGCTCTTGACCGGAGGAGGGGCGCAGCGAGGGCCAATCCTGGGGCCGAGGGGAAAGCGAGGAGACAAACCAGTCATCGAAGAGGAGGTGATTGAGGCAGTAGCTGTCGTCATACTGCATCCAACTGACGGGATAGAGGTCGCGCGGCTGGGCCACGCGACCTTGGTTAATCCAACGTCCCACCGCGTCATCGGCAGGCAGGATGGGCGAGGCATCAGCGTTGCCGACGAGGTTGTAGTGGAAGGGTGGCACCGGGTTGGTGGCACGCAGGTCGCAGGACTGCAGGTTGGCCAGGGACTGAACGGGCTTCACGGGGAGCTCACTGACCACCGCCCTGCCGAGTCCAGTGGCGGGATCGAGGCCAGTCAGGACGAAACCATTGCCCGTGAAAGGATCGCATTGGGGTGCGTTGCTGCCCGAGAAATCCGACAAGGGCAGGAAATACATGTCGAAGGGCGCGTTAACCAAGTTCATCGCACCAGAGTAGGTAATGCCGGAGTTCGCTGTGGTGAAATAACCCCCATTGGAAGGCTCGTACTGCGGACCGACGGCAACCTTCGCGGTGCTAGTAATGTCAGCCGTAGCGAAGCGATAAGGAGTCATCAGCGTGGCGCTCTTTAGGCCCAGCTCCGTGTAGGTCGTGAAGGGGTTGGCCTGAAGAAACCCGCGGGAGGCCGTCTTCACGCCCGTCCTTGAGTTGTGCTGGGAGAGCCCGTCGTTGGAGAGGCGAAGACCAAAGGCAAAGGTGCTGAATGCCCGCGAGCCGGCTTGGATATCTGGGAAGGCCTGGGCGAAGGGCGCAGGCGCATCCTCACCGTAGAGCTGGCGAAACTGTGCCGTGCTGGTTCCTTGAAAACTGTAGCGGACGGGAGAAAACCTATAGTTGGGTGCGTAGTAGTCGTAGTAGATCCCGTCGCGTTGGATGGTACCGTCATCGATGTTCTTAACCATGCGATAGCGCAGCACCGAGGTCGGCGCAGCGGTGCCACCGAAGTTGAGCACGAGACCAGCACCACCACCGGCGACATAGCCAGGCTCGAGCTGGATGTTGCCGAAGGCTCCGCCAGGCGCGATTTCCGGGCGCGTACCCACTGGCATGGAAAAGACCCGGGTCTGCCCTGGCCCGAGGTCGATCTCAGAGGAACCGATGAGGAAGTTGGCCCCTCCTCCACCCCCGAAGGAGCCGATGTGACGGGTGACCGAGGGGTAGAGCCCAGCCTGGTCGGTGATCTCAACGAAGACCGGTAGGGTGTACCACTTACACCAGGCGTTGAAGGCTGGCACGCGCAGCCGGACATTATGGGGATTCCACAGGGTTATCACGGGTTGGACGAGCACGGCGGGACTGGAGCCGACCGAGGCAGTGGCGAGCACATACTGGAAACGGGCGATGAGGGGATGACGGTGCACCCGCTCGTAATAGCTGTAAAGGTTGCCAGCGTGGGTCGCACCGATGGGTTGGGGCGGAACCATCGCTATCTCGCCCGAAAGATCAGGGTCGGACGCGAGGACATACCGGCGATAATGTAAGATGTGGTCGACGAGGTAGGCCCAGCTACGCACGGGAGGAAAGGAGGAAAGGCCGGTATAGCCGCCGAAGACCGTCCCGCCGTCCGCGGCGATGCCGGCCGCGGTCCCGCCAAGGGAACCGTAGTCCGCCCACCAATAAAGGAGGGTGTTGCGCCTGCGATTGCCGATGCCTCCGGCGGGAAACATCGCGTCGGGCAGGGGACGCAGGAAGGTCAGGTCATAGTCGGGATCACCAGAGCTGCGTCGCTCGACGGCTGGCTTAACTCTAAAAAGCGGCATCTTCCCGACCCGACCCGGGTCGAGATCATTCATCCAGTCCCAAGTCTCGCTGAAGAGGGAGAGATCCTTACGTAAGCCGCCAGTGGCGACGTTGGTGAGTAGGCCTTGGGAGTACAGGGTGACATCATGGAAGCCACCACGGGCCAGCGGCGGGATTGCGCTGCTCAGAACATTACTCAGGCGAGCGGTCTCGGAAGGCGCGGGCAAGAGGTCGATGCTCGCCCGGGTAGGAAGACCGGCATGGTCGGACAAGCTCGAAGGGAAACCGATGGCGACAAAATCAGGTAGGCCAAAGGTCTTGTTTCGCTCCGCCCATTGTCGGGCATTGCCCGAAGTCTCCGGCAAGGCGGAGGGGAGGCTCAGGCGGATCTTCTGATTTTCCCCACCGACCCACCAGGCAAAGCTCCCCATTGAGAGGTCGGTGGGCAGGGTGGTCGAGGCGACGGACCCTCCATCGGCCATCGCGCTCGGGACGAGATGTACCTGTCGCGTCGGTAAGCTGGAGGCAGCGCTCCCGACGAGCACGACCGTCGGGGCTGACGACAATCCAGCAGCAGAGGGAGGCGCGGGCGGCCGCAAGGAAACGCCGCCGCCTGACGCAGCTTCGGGAGCAATCGCGCCATAGGACCACGCGGAGGAGACCATCCAGCCAAGGAACCTGCCAGTCGCAGGATCCGCAGCCGCATAGGCGCGACGCTTCGAGTTATAATCCGGCGCTTGCGGCCTGCCTGCATAACGGCTGCCAGGGCGCCGGTCGTGATCATGACCCTCCCAACTCCTCCAAGCCCCCATCACTGGATATTCAAAGACGTCCGCACCCGGGGTCGTCAGAGAACTGATGGCGGGGTCATCGAAGATTTCGGCGGGAGCGGAGACCCGGGTGTCGGGACCGAAAGACTCCTGAAGGGCACCTTGGGCTAGGCGCAGCGAGGCGAGGGCATTGTGGCGAGCGAGAAGCTCAGCTTGGCGGTGCCCAGCAAGATTAGCCTCGATACGGAGAAATCCCGCCAAGCTCAGGATGACGAGGACGAGTAAGGACATGACGACCAGCGACATCACGAGGGTGAAGCCAGCGCGAGGAGGCACTGGAGGTCTGGCATGGGGCATACCTTGACCTCAAAATGTCCCACCCCCCATCTTTTGCCAGCGAGAAGAGTTTAGGGGAGAGGAATTAGGCCCAGAGGGGCACAGGCACGCCCTTGCCGTCGATGGTCGCGTAAAATGGCCGCCCCTCGATATCGTAGGCGGTCTTGGGGCTGATGCCCATCGCGGTGAACAGGGTGGCGTGCAGGTCTTCGACCGAAACCGGGTCGCGGGTGGCCACTAGGGGCCGTTCGTCGGCGGTGGCCCCGTGAACCAAGCCCGGACGCACGCCTCCGCCGAAGAGTAGCACGCTGCTCCCACCGGTGAAGTGACGGTGCAGTCCGTAGTGGTCGGGGTGCTCGACGGTTGAGCCCTTGTGGAAGGATTGGTCCTTGGCCGCGGAGCCTACCCTGCCCTCGATCATGGCATCCCGACTAAACTCGCTGGCTACGACAACGAGCGTGCGCTTCAGCATCCCACGGCGCTCGAGATCAAGGATCAGCTGGGCAATGGGATGGTCGATCTCCCGGTGCATCCTTGCGACCGTCTCGTGCCCCTTGCCATGGGTGTCCCAATGCAAGAAGGGCACGTACTCGGTGGTCACCTCGACGAAGCGCGTACCCGCCTCGACCATCCGACGGGCAAGCAGGCAACCTTGGGCAAAACGCGAGTCACCATAGGCTCGACGGGTGTCCGCATCCTCTAAGGAAAGATCGAATGAGGCACGCTCCTTGGCACTGAGGAGACGATGGGCGTTATCCATCGCTCGGAGCATCGACTGCTGGTGGTGGTCGGAGAGCCGATCGCGATC
Source organism: Opitutia bacterium (assembly GCA_041306485.1). Classification (GTDB taxonomy): domain Bacteria; phylum Verrucomicrobiota; class Verrucomicrobiia; order Opitutales; family UBA953; genus UBA8828. The sequence goes on from JBFZFD010000117.1 coordinate 7,244, forward strand.
GGGCGAGGCGTCAACCAGTCGCCTGAACTGGCGGTCCCGGCTAGCGAATCGCGCCGGATCCATGCCCTTGGGCGGGCGCACCGCCGCCGCTGCCTGGTCGGGATAGGGAAGGTTCATCGGGCCGAATTCCCCACCGAAGAAACCCGCGGTGGTGAAGGCCTTGAGCTCCTCGCTCTCGCCGACCCCCTCCAGTCGTTGGCCGATGTTGACGAAGGCCGGCATGACGGAGTTGCGCGGCCCGAGGACCCTTGCCATCCACGCACCGATGTGGGGACAATGAACCGTCTGCGGGGGCACGTAGCCGGTGTGCCAATGGTATTGGTGACGCGAGTGCAGGATGCTACCTAGGTCGGGCTGGACCGCCGAGCGGATGATGGCACCGCGGTCCATCACGGAGGCGATGGACTCAAGGCCCTGACAGAAGCGCAGGCCGTCGACCGCCGTGGGGATGGAAGGGAAGGTGCTGAGGACGCGGTCGTAAGACATACCCTTCTCGTACGGTGCGTACCGCTTGGGATCGAAGGTCTCGGGCGCAGCCATCCCCCCAGCTAGCCAAATGAGGATGCAGGCATCGGCCTTGGCGGTGGGCTGAACCAGCTTGGCGACGGGGTCAGCGCGGAGGCGTGGCGCGCCCAGCGAGAGCGTGGCCAAGCCGGCCGCTCCCATCAGGCGAAGGAATTCCCTGCGAGCGAGAGGCTCAGGCAGCGACGGATCGAGGAAGGAGGGTGACATCAGCGAACGGTGGTGAATTCAGGAAGCATCAGGAGAGCCCAGAGTAGGTCGGAGACGCCTTGCACCTCGGGACGCTCGCCCAGCTGGGCCAGCGCAAGCCGTCGTTCCTCGGCCGTGGGCGCGCGGCAGAGCCCGGAGATCCATAGCCAGTCGACAAGCTCATCGGGTGACTTCCAGCCGCGGGCCAGCAGATTGCGAGAGCCGCGGTCCAGCAGGTCGGCTAGGACGGGGCCGTTGGAAAGGTCCATCGCCTCGAGAGTGCTGAGGTCATTAGGGCGCTCGCTAACGACCTGCTCACGATTGGGACGTCCTAGCGAGCGTTGCAGAAGGTCAGCTTTGACCAGCGAGGCCCGCGCGATGGCGGGCGAGATGCCATGCACCTCGGGGAGCTGGGCGGCCATCGCGCGTTCGCCGCGCTCCCAGCCCGTAGTCTCGGTATGGACGTGGACGGGCCGCCAGGCAGCGCCCTCCTCGCCCTTGGCCGACCATTCCCAAGAGGCGTCCGTGGCAAGGGCGAGGGTGACGCCATCGGGGAAGACGAGATGAGCCTGGAGCCATGCGGCGGCTCCGTTGGGACCAGTGCCGCCGTTACGTGCAAGGAGGCGAATCTCATTCGAACCCGCGCGTAGGTGAGTCGTGAGGTCAATAACCCGCGGCTCCCACCATTCGCCCCCGCCGCCCAAGGAACGCCCGTTCACGAGTAGTTCGAAAGTGTTGTCACAGGTGACCGTGGCAAGCGCGCGGGCAGGAACAGCCCCGAGATTGAAGCGCCGGCGGAGGACGCGCGACTCGCCGGCGGCGGGAAGGGCGCCCTTCGGGGTATCGTCGGACCAAATAGCCTTGGCCACAAGGCGGGGCGCAGGCGTGCCGGGCGCTAGGCGCGCCACGGCCGCGTCGACCTTGGCCGGGGCAGTGCCAGTCAGCCGCCAGAGCGCATCGGTGAATTGCTCCGCGGTGAGGCGCCGGGGACGGGGGCCCCGATAAACATAGGCGGCAGAGTCGGCGGCTCCGGCGGCGAGCATCTCGGAGCGTGCGCGATAGGCCTCTGAGGTGGCGATGAAGGCAAGTAGGTCGCGAAGGTCGTGGCCTTGGTCGGCCAGGCGATTCGCCAGCACATCGAGGAGGTCCTCGCTCCATGGCGCTGCCTCCATCGCATCGACAGGGTGGACCAGCCCGCGCCCCATGAGCCGATGCCAGAGACGGTTGGCGACCGTACGGCGCATCCGACCATTGTCAGGATGCACCATAAGGTCTGCCAACTGCCGGAGGCGCTCGGTGCGAGGGGCCGCAGGGTCCACTTGGCCGATTTCTGGGAAGGGCCAGGCGGCCACTGCGAGTCGTCCAGTCGGCACGTCGCAGCGTACGAGCTCGAGGGGCTTCTCGCCGAAGATTGCGGCGAGGCCATAGGCGTCGCGCAGCTTCCATCGATCGGTGAAGCTGTCATGGCACGAGGCGCACTTCATGTTGATGCCGAGCAGGACCTGCGAGACCGACTGCGCATACTGGAGCTCGCGACCTTGAGCGACGCTGACGCTGCCGCGCCAGAGAATGCCGTTGGCAAAGCCTTCGCTACCCGGGACGGGGTTGACGAGTTCGCGGACCATGCGGTCGTAGGGACGGTTCTCCAGTAGCGAATGGTGCAGCCAAGTAGTCACCTGACGACGTCCACCGTCGATGTAACCCGTGCCCGCATAGTCATTACGAAGGAGGTCGTTCCAGAACGACATCCAATGGTCGGCATAGTCGACATCTCGGCGGAGCAAGCCACGGACCAAGGCCTCTCGCTTGCCGGGCGAGGTGTCGGCTAGGAAGGCCCTCGTCTCCGCGGCGGCGGGTAGGATGCCGAGAAGGTCGAGGTAGGCCCGGCGCAAGAAGGCACTATCGTCGGCAGGTCCGGGCAAGGGCAACTTGCGCGAGGTCGACCATGCGTCGAGCACGCGGTCGATGGGATGAGCCCGACCCGCATGGGGAGGAGGAAGCTCGGGACGCCGCGGGAGTAGCGGTGGCTGATAGGCGGGAGCCTTGAAGGCAAAACCAGGTGTCCAGGAGGCACCCTCGGTCACCCATCGGCCGAGCGTCTCGACCTCGCGCGTGGTCAGCCCCGGACCCTTGGGCGGCATGCGCTCATCATCGTCGGGAGCAGCCACGACCTGGAGCAACTTGGATGCTAGGGGCTTGCCTGGGACAAGGACGATGCCGTTCTCGCCCCCCTCCAGGAGCTCGGCGAGGCTGTTCATCGAGAGGCCGCCCTTCTTCTTGTCGCCAGTGTGACACTCGGCGCAATGCTTGCGCAGAATGGGTACCACCTCATGCGCGAAGTCGACCGGAGCCGCCACGACCGCCAAGGGTGCTAGCGCGAGCAATAGGAGACGCATGCGGACATACCTATCGGCTAGGTGCGAAGACGACGCAAGCCGCAGCAGCGACGGCGACCTCATGACCAGTATCGGCGAGACGACCGTCGGCGCCAATCGCATAGGTACGGAGAGTGCCGGAGGCCTGGCCGGCGCAGACGAGCCAGCGTCCACACGGTGTAATGCCAAAGCCGCGGGGAGTAGCAGGGACTCCTAGCTGGTGCTGGAGGAGGGTCATGCGCCCGTCCTCGGCAAGCGCGTAGACCGCAAGCGAGTTGTGGCCGCGGTTGCTCACATAGAGCGACTTCCCGGAGGGATGGACGAAGATCTCCGCCGTCGAGGCGCCGGCGGACGCGGCGTCGGTGGGCAAGGTCGGCAGGGTCTGCAGGGCCTTGAGGGAGCCCGAGGCGGCGTTGACCTCATAGGCGGTCACGGTCATGTCCAGCTCGTTGCAGACATAGGCGAAGCGCCCCGAGGGATGGAAATCAAGGTGGCGCGGGCCGGCGCCGGGCGCCGCTACCGCAGCCGGTGCCGCATCCGAGTTCAGGCGGGCGCTGGCAGGATCGAGGCCATGGACGAAGATACGGTCGGCGCCCAGATCGGGCACATGAACCCGACCGGCGCGGTCGAGATGAACGCCGTGGGCATGTGGACCCTTCTGACGCCGCTCATTGGGACCGGAGCCCTGGTGGCGGATGACGGAGACGGCTGGGCCGAGTGAGCCGTCGGGACGAATCGGCAGGCTGGCAACAGAACCCGAGCCGTAGTTGGCGACCAACAACGCTCGCCCGCTCGGGTCGACCACCAAGTGGCAGGGCCCGCCACCGCCCGCTGACTCGGCGTTGACAAACTCAGCCTTACCGTCCCCGACCAGCCGCAGGGCGAGGACGCGCCCTTCCCTGCCCTCACCAGTCGCGTAGATTACACGACCGTTTGGGTGGGGCGTGACCCATGAGGCGCCCTTGGCCTCGGTCAAAAGACGTGGATTGCCGAGCTTACCTGTCGCACGGCCGACGGTCACGGCATGGACGCCTTGAGCACCGGAACCGGAGGTGCCGATGTAGGCAGTCCAAGTAGCTTCGCCCGCGCCTAGTGTGGCGGCAGCGGCGAGGAAGAGGAGGGAGCGGATGGTCATGGATGGGAAAATTAAAGGCTAAACCCCTCGCGATAGGCACGATGCACAAAGCGGTTGGCCTCAGGGTCATTGGTGACCTGCATGCGCTCACCGTCCCAATCGAGACGCCGTCCCGGGAATCGAATGGCCAGGTTACCCATCAGCACGTTCTCGGAGAGGGGTCCGGCTACCTCGAAGTTGGAGCAGGCGGGCGCGCCACCTTTGCATGCCCGCAGCCAATCGGCCTCGTGCCCGCTGGTGTTGCCGGGAATCCGGGGCATAGACCGGGCAACCGACTTGGCAGCCTCGCGGAGTTCACTCGAGACGAGCCGGGGCTTCGCGCCGTAGCAGCCGCAAATCAACTTGCCCTTGGTACCGACAAAGAGGCAGCCGCCATCGCCATCACCGAACGGCATGTCGTCTTCGAGCTCAGCGGGACGAGCTGGCATGAGGCCTCCATCCCACCAAGTGAGCTCGACCGGAACGAGATCGCCGCGGGCCGGGAATCGGTAACGGACGATGGAGGAGCGCGGGTAGCACTCGCCGCGGGCGGGCTGCTTTCCACCCATTCGCTCGTAATAGGTAGGCACTGAGGCCTCGACGCTCGTCGGGCTGCCGAGGCGCAGTGCGAAGACAACTGGGTCGAGGATGTGGCAGCCCATGTCCCCTAGCGATCCAGTGCCGAAATCCCACCAGCCGCGCCAGTTCCAAGGATGGTAGCTAGGGTGGTAGGCCCGAAGCGGGGCGGGTCCGAGCCAGAGGTTCCAGTCTAGGCCAGCCGGGACCGGAGGCGTTTCCTTGGGGCGCACCGTTGAGCTATCTTGGGGCCAGGTGGGACGATTGGTCCAGGCGTGGACTTCACGGACATCCCCGATAAGCCCAGCGCCAATCCACTCGGTGATTTGCCTCAGGCCCTCGCCCGAGTGGCCCTGATTACCCATCTGCGTGGCCACCTTGGTCTCCCTAGCGAGAACGCGGAGTCGGCGCGCCTCAACCACATCGTAGGCCATGGGCTTCTGGACATAGACATGCTTGCCCGCACGCATACAGGCAGCGGCGATCCAGGCATGGGTGTGGTCGGGCGTAGCGATTACCACGGCATCGATTTCAGACCCCTTCTTCTCGAGCATCTGGCGAAAGTCGGAGAAGGTTGCCGCGCCCGGAAAGGCCTTAAGCAAGCCGCCGCAACGACCGAGGTCCACATCGCACAAGGCAGTGATGGTTGCGCCAGAGGCGGCGCAGGCGCGGATATTGGCCCCGCCCATACCGCCGACACCAATCCCGGCCACCCTCAAGCCGGCACCTGGGCCGGGATCCTTGGCGAGAACGGACAGGGGACGCGCGGCAAACATACCAGCAGCAACGAGGCCAGTGTTGCGCAGGAACCTGCGACGGGGAATGGGGTGATGCATGGGGTAGCCTTGCGACACCCCCTCCCCCCTGGGGGTTCCGCCCTGGAGGCAAGGCCAGCAAAATACCGACCTATGGCCAAAAAAGCTAACCAGAACGGCGAGGAGGGTGGATGGGATACAGGGAATTCACCCTTGGCAGGGGACATTGGGACAGATGAGCGCTTCTTCCGTGATCCACACGTTAAGAGGGCTGGGTGAAAACCTCGTTGCCACGAGGTGTATCCAACCAAGTGTCTCTATTCCACCGTGTATCGCTTCCTCAACCTGCTAAGCCTTACATTCCTATCCCTCGCCGCAAATGCCCTTGCGGCAATCGAAGCGACCCGACTGTCGGAGATGCCCCTGCCCGAAGGGCGCGCCGCGGCCTTTGTCGGACTCGCAGAAGGCGGGCTGATCTTCGCAGGCGGAACCAATTTTCCCAAGGGGGCGCCCTGGGAAGGCGGCGAGAAAGTTTGGCATGACGAGGTACTCTTCCTCCATCAACCCGATGGCGCTTGGCAGAACATCGGACGCCTTCCCCGTCCCATCGGCCACGGCGCCCATGTCAGCACTGGGCGGGGCGTGCTTTGCATCGGTGGAGCCGATGCCACTCAGCATTTCTTCGATGTCTTCGTGCTCCGGCGCGATGGCGGAACCCAGGCCTTTGACCAACTCTCGCCCCTGCCGAGGCCTCTAGCTTACGCGAGCGCAGTCCTGATCGAGCAGAAGGTCTACCTCATGGGAGGCACCCATCGGCCAGATGACACGGTGGCCTCGGCCGAGCTCCTCTGCTTCGACTTAGCAAACCCGGGCTACGGCTGGATGAAGCTCGACCCCTTGCCTGGTCCTGGACGCATCCTTCCCGTCGTCGCGACTCACGAGGGCAAGTTGCTTGTATTCTCAGGTGCGTCTCTCGCAGCCGGCGCCGATGGCAAGCCCGTGCGGACCTACCTGCGCGACGCTTGGAGCTACCAACCAGAGAAGGGCTGGTCCCGGCTTGCCGACCTTCCTCGTGCGGCGGTCGCGGCACCCTCACCCGCCATCCCGGCCGGAAAGAGCCACCTCTTGGTTATCGGTGGCGATGATGGGACCAAGGCCGGCTTTCAACCGCCGGACGAGCACCCGGGTTTCCCCCGTGGCATCCTCCAATACGACACCGTGACCAACACCTGGGTAGAGGTCGCCTCGCTACCCGCCGACATCATTCCGCCCGTCGTCACCACGGCTGTCAACTGGCGTGGGACATGGGTGATTCCCGGTGGCGAGCGACGTCCGGCCGTGCGTACCACCCAGGTCATCGCAGTCACCTCGGCGCCCGCGCGCGACACCATGGGCTGGCTCGACTGGGCGGTAGTGAGCTTTTACCTCGGCGGCATGATTCTTGTCGGGTGGCTGTTCATGCGCCGCGAGGCGGCAAGCACCACCGAGGCTTACTTCCGAGGCGGTCAATCCGTACCCGTCTGGGTCGCTGGCCTCTCCATCTTCGCGACGATGCTGAGTTCGCTGACCTTCATGGGCATCCCTGCGCGGTCCTACCATGGAGACATTACTTGGTACATAGGGCAACTCGCCCTGCTGGTGGTTATCCCGATGGTCGCCGCTTGGTACCTACCCTTCTTCCGCAAGCTCAACCTCACCTCGGCTTACGAGTACCTCGAACTGCGCTTCAATCTGGAATGCCGACTCTTCGCCGCGGGCTCCTTCCTCCTCCTGCACCTCGGGCGCATCGCTATCGTGCTCTACCTGCCAGCACTCGCCCTAGCCTCGGTCTCGGACATCGACATCATGACCTCCATCGCCGTACTCGGCGTCCTTTGCATCATCTACACCGTGATGGGTGGCATCCAAGCGGTCGTCTGGACTGATGCTATCCAGGCCATCGTCCTGATGGGCGGGGCCGTGCTCTGCCTCGGCATCGCCGTCAGCCAAGTCGACGGCGGGGCAGCGGGAGTCCTGGAAATCGCGCAGGCGGACGACAAACTCCTTGGGCGGCTGGATATGTCGGGATGGGATATGACCGACGGCACCACCTCCTTCTGGGTCATCCTCGTAGCCTTCGGGTTCAACAGCCTGATCTCCTACACCTCCAGTCAAGACGTCGTCCAACGCTACGTGACGACCAAGGACCTGGGGTCCGCCCGGCGCTCGCTGCGAATCAACCTCTGGATGTCGCTCGCGGGCTCGCTCGTCTTCTTCCTCTTGGGTACCGCCATCTACGCCTTCTACAAAACCCACCCGGCGCTGCTTGACCCTGGCATGTCCAGACCCGACGCCATCCTGCCCTACTTCATCCTTCAACAACTCCCTACTGGCATCGCAGGACTCGTCATCGCGGCGATTTTCGCCGCCTCGCAGTCCACCATCTCCTCCTCCCTCAACAGCATGGCCACGTCGTACGTCAAGGACATCGATATGCGCCTCCTCCGGCAGGCTAGGCCTGACGCCCACTACCTGCGGGCAGCCATGATTTTCGTGGTGGCAGCCGGCCTCCTCTCCGTGGTTGCCGCACTCTGGATGGCGGCCAGCGGGGTCGATTCCGCCTTCCAGGCCTTCAATACCCTCATCGGTCTCGCCGCTGGTTCGATGGGCGGCCTCTTCGCCCTCGGAGTATTCACCAAAGTGGCCAACGGAAGCGGTGCGCTGGTCGGGGCAATTACTGGTTTTGTGACGGTGCTCGGCCTCCGCTTCTTCGAGGCCCCCGTGACGGGTATCCTCTACGGCTTCATCGGCTTAACCACCTGCTTTATCGTCGGGCTGCTGGCTAGCCTCTTCCTTGAGGACGACACCGGCAACAGGACTCTCTCGATTCCTGGCCAGCCCAAGG
>JBFZFD010000118.1:0-3559 GCA_041306485.1 Opitutia bacterium
GGGTTGGCTTGATACATGGACGTCCCCGCGAAGACCGCTCCCTGGCGATGGGGCGACGCTACCCGGTGGGTGTTGTACGACTTCGCCCATACCTCCTACGCCATGGTGGTCCTCGCCTTGGTCTTTCCCCAGATGTTCAAGGAGACCTGGGCCTCCGGCCTTGATCCCGCTGCGGAGTCCACCGCCTACAAGGTCACCCAGGCGATACCCTGTCTCCTCGTCTTTCTCCTCGCTCCCTTCCTCGGCCAGCTGGCCTCTTCCGCCCGTTTCCGGCTCAACGGCCTCCGCTTGGCGGTCCTCGGGGGCGCCGCCATGACTGCGGCGATGGCTTGGCTGCCGTCCGATGGCTGGCAGGCGTCTAGCCTGCTCTACATTGGCTCCGCCGCTTGCTTCTACATCGGCGCGACTTTCTTCGACTCCATGCTGGTCGACTGCGCCCCGCCGGAGCGACGTCACATGGTCAGCGGGCTGTCCTTCTCCGCCGGCTTCGTGGCCGGCATTCTCATCCTGGTCGCGCTCGGCTCGGGGCTTTTCAAAGACGGCATCTCGCCGGTGTTCATCGCCGCCGCCGTCTGGTGGATAGTCTTCGCGGCGCCCCTCCTGCTTCCAGGATCTCCGAGGCCGCAGGCCCCCTCGCCCCCCTTCCGCGAGACCTTGGTCGCGACCCTCGCCACCGCGCGCGAGCTTTGGGCTGACGGACGCGTCCGCTGGTTCCTCCTCAGTTTCGTGCTCTACATCGACGGCGTCCACGCCGTGAAGACCACCGCGACCCACTTCGGCATCGTCCTTGGTTACAGCTTAGACGACCTCATCAAGGCCTTCCTCGTCGCCCAACTGGTCGGCGTGCCTTCGGCCCTGGCTTTCGGCTGGCTCGCCCAGCGCTTTGGCGCCACCCGCCTGATCCAAATTGCCCTGGTCGCCTACCTCGCAATTTCCCTCTGGGGCGCCTTCCTTCTGCAGCCCGGCAACCTCGAGCTGCTCGGGCTTACCTTTCCTGGCGTCTGGCTGCTCGCCGGGCTAGTCGGGCTCGTGCAGGGCGGCGTCCAAGCTCTCAGCCGCTCACACTTCGCCTCCCTCATTCCCGCGGGCCGCGAAACTGCCTACTTTGGGTTCTACGGAATGATTGGCCGTTTCGCCTCCTTCCTCGGTCCCCTCCTTGGCGCGCTCGTCGGCTGGGTGCTGGCCGATCCGTCGGACCCCACCTCGGCCGAGCGCTGGGGCTTCGCCTCCTTCGGCCTACTCTTCGTCGCCGGCTTCCTCGCGCTCAGGCGCTCGCGCTTACCAGGGCAGTGAGTAGGTCTTGACCGTGGACATGAAGCGCATGGCCTCGACCACGCCCTCTTTGATGCCTAGCCCGCTGTCCTTGATCCCGCCGAAGGGGGTCGACTCGAGCCGGTAGCCTGGGACCTCGTTGATGTTCACCGTGCCGGCGCGGATACCCTTGATAGCCTTGACGGCCGACTCAAGCGAGGTGGTCACCACACCGCTCGAGAGTCCGTAGTCGGTCGCGTTCGCCAAGGCCAAGGCGTCGTCGAGCCCGTCCACCGCCAAGATGGGGGCGAGTGGCCCGAAGCACTCGTTGCGCGCGAGGTAGGCATCGCGCGGTACATCGGCTAGTACCGTGGGCTCCATCAGCGCGCCGCGCCGCGAGCCGCCGTGGAGCACCTTGGCGCCCTGCGACTCCGCCTCGCGCACCGCAGTCTCGAGACGTTCCGCGGAGCGTGCGTCGATCACCGTGCCGACGCGCGTGGCCTCGTCGGTTGGGTCGCCCGCGGGGTAATCTTTGGCCGCTGCCAGCAGGCGCTCGGTGAACGACGCCAAGACCTTCCGGTCGACCAGCAGCCTACGGATGGCGGTGCAGCGCTGCCCGCTGTTGCGGAAGCAGCCCTCAGCGGCGAGCTTGGCCGCGAGGTCGAGGTCGGCGTCCGCGAGGACGATCAAGGGCGAGTGCCCCCCGAGCTCGAGGCAGAGCTTCTTGTAGCCGGCGGTGGCGGCGATCTCCTTGCCGACCGCTGCACTTCCCGTGAAGGTGACCAGAGAGATGCGCGGGTCGCGGATGAGCGGCTTCGTCACCGCGTCGAGCGAGCCGTGCAGGCAGCTAAGCATCCAGCCGGGAAGCCCGGCCTCGTGGAGGAGCGCGACCAGGGCACCCGCGGTCAGGGGCGTCTTCTCCGAGGGCTTGAGGATGACAGGCGCGCCCGCGGCGATGGCAGGCGCGAGCTTGTGAGCGACTTGGTTGAGCGGGTGATTAAAGGGGGTGATGGCCAGCACGAGGTCGAGGGGCTCGCGGGTGGTGTAGACCTTGCGTGCCTTGCCCTGCGGGGTGATGTCGCACGAGAACACCTGCCCGTCGTCGCGCAGTGCCTCCATGGCGGAGAACTCCAGCACATCGAGGGCGCGGCCTACCTCGTAGCGAGTCTCCCGGAGGCAGAGGCCCGACTCCGCTGTCATCATGCGTGCGAAGGCCTCGCGCCGCTCCGCCAGCAGGGCGGCTGCCTTGCGTAGAATCTGGCTTCGCGCATGGCGGGTGAGCTGCTCGCCCCCGGCCAAGTGCGCGCGGACCGCTGCCTCGGCCTCGGCCGGGCCGACTAGGGCCACTCGGCCGACCTTCGCACCGTCCCATGGGCTGAGGACGTCGAGGTGGCCGGCGCCGCCCGCGGGGCGTCCGGCCAGAGAGCTGGATTGTTCGATCATGGTGCGATTAAGGGGCGACTGCGACGCGTTGCCAGCGCCGCGTGCGGGTGAGTGCGAAGGCCTCTTCCAGCGAGGCCAGGGGTAGTGGTGGGCTAACTAAGCGGTCGAAGGGCAGGGTCCGGCCTGCCTTGGCCAGAAAGTCTAGGGAAGTAGCGAGGTGTCGGGGCGCGTAGTTGTGGAAGCCACGAATGGTAAGACAGCGTCGGATGACGGCCTCGCCGGTCAGGTCGAGGCGGGTCTCGGGATGAACCATACCCGCCCAGACGTAGGTCGCACCCGGTCGCAGGCAGGTGACGCCCTCGGGGACGACAGCCGAGACGCCCGCGACCTCGATTGCGAGGTCCGCGCCCTTGCCGCCGGTCGCCGCCATCAGCTTGGCCTTGGAGGCGGCCCATGAACCTAGATCCGCCTGCAGGGGGATGCCGCCGAAGGCCTCGACGGAGGCCAGACGCTCCGCGCTGAGGTCGGCGCAGAAGACCTTCTCGACCCCCAGGGCTTTGAGCCAGGCCACTGCGTAGATACCGAGCAGGCCGCCGCCCTGCACCAAGGCCGTACGGCAGGGCTTCGGCACGGTCTCCAGCGCGCAGGCGATGGTCGCCAGGGCGCAGTTGGCCGGCGCGACCCAACTGTCGGGCAGAGCTTCCGGCACCATTAGCACGGCGGTGCCCGGGCGGAGCACAATGTGCGAGGCGTAGCAGCCGTTGAGCCCGCTGCCGTCGTCCAGGCCCGCGTGGCCGTACTTGAAGAGCTGCTCGCACTTTTGCGGTAGGTCCCACTCGGCGCAGGCAGCGCAGCACCCGCAACTATCCGCGAGTGTCCAGGTCACGCGCGAGCCCACCTCGACCCTAGGGCGGGCCGAGGCCTC
>JBFZFD010000119.1:0-3140 GCA_041306485.1 Opitutia bacterium
GAGTTCGGCCCAAGGGACGACGTGCTGCGCTGGGCTAACGAGATTGTGGCTACCAACCGCGACCGCGAAGCCATCCTCCTGACCCACGCCCACATCTTCTCAGATGACACGCGCTACAACCGCGAAGTCTACGGCAAGGCGCAGACCGCCAACCCGCTCGGGTACGGCTTAGCCAAACTGCCCGAAGGCGCCAACGAGGGCGAGGGCGTCTGGGAGAAACTGCTCTCGAGACACGAGACCTTCGTCCTTACCCTTAACGGCCACGTGGCCGGCGACGGCCTCGGCCGTGTCGTAACCAAGACCGCGGGCGGACGCCCCGTGCCCCAGGTGGTGGTCAATTTCCAGTTTCGCCCTAAGGGTGGCGATGGCTGGCTTCGGCTGGTCGAGATGCGCAAGGACGGCACGATGCGGATGACCGACTACTCCCCAGTGCTGAATAAGACCAACGTCGGCCCCCAGAACAGCTTCGACATCCCCTGGTAAGGTCGCGCAGCCTCGCGCGATGAGAGCGACATCTCTTTTCGTCCTTCTGACGCTCGCTCTGGCGGGTTGTCGTCCGGACTACTCGGAGCGCGACGCCTTCCTCGCGCCCGCGGCCGACACCGGGACCCACCTGCCGGCTGACGGCATTTGGCCCAAGGGACGTAAGGTGCTGGTTGCGGGATACTCGGGGGTACCGAAAAGGGACATCGCCGCGGGCTTCTCTGTGGCTGGACCACACTACGGCGGCGGCAACGAGTCACAGATTGCCGAGTGCCGCAAGGCAGGTATCCCCGTCATCGCCCAAATTGGCCCCTTCCCTGGCAACACCAGCGGTAGCTGGGAGGCTGCCGCCAAGATTCCCCTCGACGAGGTTAGACGTCGGGTAGCGGAAGCAGTGCGCCGTCACGCCGAGACCAAGGAGATCATCATGTGGGCCATCCAGCCCGAGGAGCTCCGCCCCTGGCGCAAGGACGAGATGGCATACCTTGCCGCGGTGGCGGAAACCGTGAGGAAGGAAGATCCGCTGTCGCGACCTCTCTTCCTCTACAATCCCAACCACCGCGACGCCGCCTCGCTCGCCGCCATCGTCCCCCATCTGGATGTCATCGGCAAGGGATGCTACGCCAACATCGCTGGACACCAGGACAACCGGGCATGGATTCGCTGGTCGGTCGAGCAGATGGCCTTGGCCGCCGCCAAAGCACGCCCCGGCGCCTGGCCTTTGGTCATGCCCGAGCTCGCCAAGAACCCCGAACCCGCCGACCGCCCGCTCATCCGCGCCTGGGTCCGCCACGACACCTACCTCGGCATGATGAGCGGCGCCAAAGGCGTCTTCCTCTGGTCGCTCTTCCCGCGATCCGAGGTCAAGGCTACCTGGAAGACTTGGTACGACGCCTACGCCGAATGCGGCCGCGAACTCAACGGCGAGCGCCAGTTGGGCACCTTCTTTCTCTTCGGCCAACCTAGAGACAACCTCCGAGTGTCGACCCTCGAACCACGGCGCCCCTACCCTCTCGGCTCCTCAGTGCGCAACGCCCTCGAGGCCACGACCACCCAGCCGGGCGAGGGCAAGAAGGGACTGCTCCATCCGTGGACCAAGGTCGAGCTGGCCCTCGGCACCGAGCGCGTGCTCTTCCTCGTCAATTCCTGCCCAGAGCCCACGACCTTCCGGGTCGCGGGCCTGCCGGTGCGCGGCCTCGAGGCGACCAACGCCTTCGACGGAAAGCGCGTAGCGCTCGGTCCCGACGGCCAGTTGTCCGAGCTTCGCTTGGGCCCTTGGGAAGTGGTCGCCTTCCGCTTCAAGAAGGCGCCCGAGCGCTGAGCCGAGGTTCGGGCGACATCCTTTACCGAGGAACCAACGACCCCGCGGAGGGTCTCACCAGCCATGCGCCTCCTTGTCGCCCTGCTGATGTTGCCCCTGGGCCTGATTGCCCAAGCTGTTCCCGCTCTCATCCCGCGGCCAGTCGCCTACCAATCCACGGAGGGAATGTTCTCGATCAGCAGCGAGACACGCATCGTCTTCGCCGAGGGCATCCCCGCTTTTCAAGCGGCCTACTTGTCGGAGCACCTTAAGGCCTCGACCGGCATCGCGCCGAAGGCCGACACGACTCCAGGCGGTAAGGGTGCAATCGCGCTGCGGCTCGACCCTTCTTTGGTCAAGGGATACCGGCTCCGGGTCTCGGCAGCGGGCGTCGTGGTTGAGGGCAAGGATCCCGAGGCAACCTTCCACGGTGCGCAAACCTTGGTGCAACTAGCCGCGCTCTCGGGAGGAAGGGTCGCAGGCTGCGAAATTCTCGATCACGCCCGATTTGGCTGGCGAGGCCTGATGCTAGACTCCTCGCGGCACTTCCAGACGGTTGCGGAGATCAAGGTGCTGCTCGATCAGATGGCGCTGCACAAGATGAACGTCTTCCACTGGCACCTGACGGACGACCAAGGCTGGCGCATCGAAATAAAGTCACGTCCCAAGTTGACCGAAATCGGCGCCTGGCGCGTGCCGCGCGAGGGCATCTGGTGGTTCCGGCCCGGTCCCCAGAAGGACGAGAAGGCAACCTACGGAGGCTTCTACACTCAGGAGCAAATCAAAGAGGTCGTGGCCTACGCCACCGCCCGCCACATCATCGTGATGCCGGAGATCGACGTCCCTGGCCACTCCCTCGCCATCCTCGCCGCCTATCCCGAGCTCTCGACGACCGGCGGGCCTTTCCAAGTCAATCCCGGCTCAAAGTTCTACGGCACGATTGAGAACACACTCGACCCCTCCAACCCCGAGACCTTCCGCTTCCTCGAGGACGTTTTCTCCGAGGTGGCGCCCCTCTTCACCTCGCCCTTCATCCACATGGGCGGCGACGAGTGCACCAAGGTCTTCTGGAAGAAGTCGGCCAAAGTACAGGCCTTTATGAAGGCCCAAGGCATCAAGGATGAGTCAGAGCTGCAGTCATGGTTCGTGCGAAAGACCGAGACTATCATCCGCTCCAAGGGCAAGCGCCTGATGGGCTGGGACGAAATCCTCGAAGGCGGACTGGCCGAGGGCGCCAGCGTGATGTCGTGGCAGGGTAAGAACGGCGGCATCGCGGCCGCCCGGATGGGGCGCGACGTGGTGATGAGCCCAAGTCCCGGCTACTACCTCGACCTTTACCAAGGTCACCCCGAGATTG
>JBFZFD010000120.1:0-3116 GCA_041306485.1 Opitutia bacterium
AGCTCGCCGAGGAGGTCGAGCTGCACGCGCTGGCGCCAGAGATCGTTGAGCTCCTGCTCGTTGGCTGCCCAGGAAGCCTTGCGGCGGTCGACCGGGAAGGTGCCCGGACGGTTGAGATCTAGGGTAGAGTCGTCGAGGAGCCCAGCCACATAGGCGGAGCGGTCGGCGACGCGGCGCGAGAAGATGGTATAGATCTCGAAGGCGGGGGCGAGACTCCCGCGCTGGAGATACATGTCGAGGGAGCGGCCGAAGCGGGCGCGGAAGCCGCTGACCTCCTCTTGGGTAAAGTAAAGCCTCGAGGGATCGAGTTGCTCGCAGAACTCGGTGAGGACGGCCTCAAGGTCGATGTCCTTGAGCGGCTTCTTGGAGATGTGGAGGCGCTCAAGCAGGGCGGCGGTGGCGCTGACCTCCTTGACCATCGACTGGTCGGTGGTGAAGGACGGCGGGGCGGCGGGCGCTGGGGCGGAAGGAGGGACTTCTTGGGCGCCAAGCAGCGCGCTGAACGCGAGAAGGTAGATAGGCGGGCGCATAGAATAGTTAGCGGAGCCGCTGGCTCAGTTCATCTAATCTTCCGCGTTCCTCGGAAGTCAGCGAGCCGAAACCCTGTGCGGAAATCTTATCAAGCAGGCGGTCGAGCTCGACCCGGGCCCCGGGAGCGGGGGCTTGGGGCGCAGATGGGGCAGGAGCCTCGACCCTAGGCAAAGCCGTGCGGACAGTGAAGGGCTCGGGGGGTGACTGGAGGGTCAGCCCAGAATCGGCCTGGAGGCGGGAGTTACGGGCAAAGATCCAGCCAAGGACGAGACCTCCGAGGTGGGCGGAATGAGCGATGGAGGACTCCCAGGCGGGTGACCAGGCCGACCACTCATGGCGACCGGGCAACTCGCTAAAGGCCCAGCCACAGACGGAGACCAACCAGAGCACGGCCATCACCCATCGGACCTTGAGGGTGACGGGTAGGAAGAAGAAGAGCAGCAGAGTCACGGATTCGTCCTCGCGGCCATCGAGCCCGACGACCATGGCAGCGCAGACCGCGCCGGAGGCACCGATGAGCACCGACTGCATGCCACTGCCGAGGCCGGTCAGGAACCAGGCGAGCGCACCAGCGAGTGCGCCGAGCAGCAGGATGCGAAAGAGGCCGGCGCGCCCATGGGAGGCCTCGACGAGCGGGCCGACCCACCAGAGGAGGAGGCCGTTGCCGAGCAGGTGCCAGAAGTCGCCATGGAGGAGGGCGTAAGTCAGCCACTGCCAAGGCTGGGCGCCAGGGGTCTGGAGCTGCATCCAGCCGAGGAAATCGGTACGCGAGGAATGGGCGACGAGTCCGAGAATGAAGAAGCCTAAGAGGGAGCCGAGCACGAGGTGCGTGGCGGGAATCTCGCGACCCGAGGGCGCGCCGCGCATGTAGGTGCGGTCGGCTAAGCCCATAACAAACTCAGAGTTTGGTGATGATGGCGTCGGCCAGGCCGTATTCCACGGCCTCCTTGGCGGTCATATAGAAGTCGCGATCGGTGTCCTTCTCGACCTTGGCTAGGGGCTGCCCGGAGGCATCGGCGAGGATGGCATTGAGCTCGCGGCGCATGCGCTCCATCTCCTGGGCCTGGATATGGATGTCGACCGCAGGGGCCACGATGCGCCCCATGATGAGGGGCTGGTGGATCATCACTTGGGCGTGGGGGAAGAGGAGGCGACTGCCCTTCTGCTTGGGGGCTTGGAGGAGGATAGAGCCCATGGAGGCGGCCATGCCGGTGACGACGACCTTCACCGGCGAGGTGATGAGGCGGATAGTGTCGTAGATGGCCATGCCAGCGGTGATGGAGCCACCCGGTGTGTTGATGTAGAAAGTGATGGGCTCGCCCGGGGCGACGGCCTCGAGGTAGAGCAGGCGCTCGGTGATATCGCGCGCGGTGCCATCCTCGACGGCACCCCAGAGCGACAGCTTACGCTGCTCGAGGAACTTGCGCTGGATCAGGGCCGAGACTGGTGCGCCGGAGGCCTTGGTGGCCTCGGCCTTCTCGGTACCTTCATCTTCTTCTTCGTTAGCCATGGAGAATCAGAAGATGGGGGAAGGCAGGCCGGAGGCAAGCGGGGGATGCGACTGCCCACAAGGAAGGACCCCGCCGTGGCGGGGTCCAGAAAGGGGCCTTTGGACGGGCTCAGGAGGCGGAGGCTGCCCCGTCGCCGCCATCAGAGTGAGCCCACAGGCGCTTGATCACAAGGAGGAGGACGACCCCGGAGACAAGGAAGACGGCGGAGCTGGTCCATGCATGGACCACGCGGGAGCCATCGCCCACTGCGTAGAGGAGGTTGCCGAGGGCGAAGAGGCCGGACCAGATGACAACCACGCCGGAGATCCAGCCAGCGAAGGCGAGACCGGTGTGATTAGTGTCGCGAGTCTCTGTATCGGAGACGCCGGCCTCCTCGCGGATACCGGCCCAGCCGGGACCAGCGGGCTTTACCTTGCGGACGAAGGAGATGAGCGTGGCGCGATCGGTGCTCGGGCCGAAGAAAGCGACGGCGATCCAGGAGAAGGTGGTGACGCCGACCTGCAGTATGATGATGGTGGCGAAGTCCACGGAAATGGCCGTGCCGAACTGGGTGTTGAGCCAGACGACGAAGGGCTTCATGCCGACAGCTGTGATAAGCGAGGCGACCATGGCGACGACCTCGCACCAAGCGGAGACGCGCCACCAGAACCAGCGAGCCAGGTAGAGCATGCCGGTGCCGGCGCCGATGGAGAGCAGCACCTGGAAGGCCTGCTGGGCGGAGGTCATGTAGTAGCTGAGGAAGGCCGCGAAGACGTAGATGAGCACGGTGCAGGCGCGACCGGCGTTGACGTAGTGGGCCTCGGTGCCGTCCTTCACCATGAAGCGGCGGTAGAAGTCGTGCACCAAGTAGGAGGCCCCCCAGTTGAGGTGGGTGAGGATGGTCGAGGAGGTCGCAGCGATGAGGCCGGCAATCATTAGCCCGAAGAAGCCCGCGGGGAGGAACTTCATCATCGCAGCATAGGCGGAATCGTGCCCGATGAGCGCTGGGTCAGCGTGGGGGAAGGCAGCTTGGATGGAAGCGAGGTCGGGGAAGATCAGGATGGAACAGAGAGCGCTGATGATCCAGGGCCAGGG
>JBFZFD010000121.1:0-2665 GCA_041306485.1 Opitutia bacterium
TACTCCATGGGTACCTCCCAGGAGCGCTCCACCGCACACCCCGGATCTCTCGCGCAGCGGGCCGAGGGCTACGGCATGGACTGGGACCTGATCAACGGCCACGACATCTACGAGGTCCGCGCAAAGACCGCTGCCGCCGTCAAGCGCGCCCACGAGAAGTCACGGCCAACCGTCCTCGAAATCTTCACCTACCGCTACTTCGGGCACTCGATGTCCGACCCAGACAAGACCTACCGCGACAAGGACGAGATCAAGGACTACCGCGAGAACAAGGACCCAATTAAACTCTGGGAGAAGGCTCTGCTCGAAGAGGGCGTGCTCGACGCGGCCAAAGTCGCCTCCATCAACGAGGCCGCGATGGACGAGGCCGATAAGGCCGCCGTCTTCGCCGACACCTCGCCCTACCCCACCGTGGAGTCCATCACCCAGGACATCTATTGGGAGGAAGACAACCGCGGTCCCAAGACCACCTCCCGCGGTACCATCATCTTCGGAGACTGACCCATGCCCGTCCTTTCCTACCGTGAAGCCATCCGCGCCGCCCTCCGCGAGGAGTTAGCGCGCGACAAAAACGTTGTCGTGATGGGCGAAGAGGTCGCCCAGTTCAACGGCGCCTACAAAGTGACCGAAGGCCTGCTCAAGGAGTTTGGCCCCAAGCGCGTGCTCGACACGCCCATCTCCGAGGCAGGCTTCATCGGCGTGGGTATCGGCGCATCCATGCTCGGCATCCGTCCGGTGATGGAGCTCATGTTCTGGTCGTTCAGTTACGTGGCCTTTGACCAGATCGTAAACAATGCAGGCAACATCCGTTACATGTCGGGCGGCCTAATCAACTGCCCTATTGTCATCCGGGGCCCAGCCAACGGCGGGACCAATGTCGGTGCCACCCACTCGCACACGCCCGAGGCCATCCTCGCGGCGCACCCTGGCATCAAGGTGGTCTGCCCGGCCACGCCCTACGACGCCAAGGGCCTAATGAAGGCTGCCATTCGCGACAACGATCCCGTCTACGTGATGGAGAACACCATTCTCTACAACGACAAGGGCGAGGTGCCCGACGAGGACTACATCGTGCCGCTGGGAGTGGCCGACGTGAAGCGCGCCGGCACCGACCTGACGATCGTCGCCCACGGCCGCGCTGTCATCACCTCCCTGAAGGCCGCCGAAATCCTCGAGGCCGAACACGGCGTCTCGGTCGAGGTGGTCGACCTCCGCTCCATCCGCCCGCTCGACGAAGAGACTGTCCTTGCCTCAGTGCGCAAGACCCACCGCGTCCTCCTCGTCGAGGAGAACAAGCCCTTCTGCGGTGTCGACGCCCAGCTCGCCTACCTCATCCAGGCCAAGGCCTTCGACGACCTCGACGCCCCCATCGGGCGCGTCTCCTCCATCGACGCGCCCCAGATCTACTGCAAACCCCTCGAGGACGTGCAGATTCCCAACCCTGAGCGCGTGGTCGAAGCAGCGCTCAAGGTCCTCGCCTAATCTTTCCAACCTTAACGAACATGGCCGAAATCATCGATATGCCCAAGCTCTCCGACACCATGACGGTCGGCACCTTGGTCAAGTGGAACGTAAAGGAGGGCGACACGCTCGCCTTCGGCGACATCCTCTGCGAGGTCGAGACCGACAAGGCCACGATGGAGGTGCAGAACACTATCCCTGGCGTGCTGCTCAAGATCTACGCCGCCAACGGCGCCCAACTTCCCGTCGGTGATCCCATCTGCGCCATCGGCAAGAAGGGCGAAGCCGCCCCCGCTGCCGGGTCCAAGAACGCCCCCACGCCCAAGGCCGAGCCTGGCAAGTCGGGCGCCGCCGCCAAGGCCACCGACAAGGCGCCTGCCGCCGTGCCCTCCATCCCGGAGTCGACTGGCGTCAGTTGCGCGCCCCAGGCCCTGCCCTCCTCCGGAGAGCGCATCGCAATCTCGCCCTATGCCAAGCGCATGGCCGCCAAGGCCGGCGTCAACGCGGCCTCCCTCGCAGGCAGCGGCCCGGGTGGCCGCGTGGTTGCTAATGATGTGATTGCCGCAGCCTCCGCGCCCGCTGTCACGCCATCCTCTCCCACAAATGTTAGCGTCGCGCCCCCGGCCGACGGCAAGGGCATCCAGCCCGACGCGGATCTTCCCGTCTCCAACATGCGCCAGACCATCGCCCGGCGCCTGCTGGAGTCGAAGGTCACCGTCCCCCACTTCTACCTCGAGACCGAGGTCGACGCCGCGCCCCTCCTCGCCTTGCGCGAGACCCTGAACAAGCGCCTCGCCGAGGCCGCAGGTAAGGACGCCAAAGATGCGCTCAAGCTCTCAGTCAACGACTTCATCCTGAAGGCCTCGGCCGAGGCCCTCCGCCGCGTCCCTGCGGTCAACGCCTCTTGGGCCGGCACCAGTATCCGCACTCACGGTGCGGTGCACCTCGCCTTTGGCGTAGCGCTCGAGGACGGGCTGGTGACGCCCGTTGTGCGCGACGCCCAGGCCAAGTCCCTGCGCGACGTCGCCCTCGAGGCCAAGGCGCTCATCGCCAAGGCCCGCTCCAAGAAGCTGACGCCCGCCGAGATGTCGGGCTCGACCTTCACCGTGACCAACCTCGGCATGTACGGCGTCACCGGCTTCTTCGGCATCATCAATGTGCCCAATGCCGCCATCCTCTCGGTCGGCGCCACCGTCGCCAAGCC
>JBFZFD010000122.1:0-11801 GCA_041306485.1 Opitutia bacterium
GTCAGAATCTCCATCGCGGACTTTTTCTGCGGGATGAAGGGGAGGACGTGCTCGGTGTAGGGGACGATGACGTCGAGCAGGTAAGGACCCTTGTGCGCGAGCATCTCGCGGATGGCAGCGCGGAGTTCGGAGCGCTTGGTCACACGGCGGGCCTTAAGGCCGAAGCCCACGGCGATGCCGACCATGTCGGGGTAGATGCCGTCGAGGTTCTCGGGGGAGCCGATGTTGGTCGGGTCGCCGAGGATGGTGTGGCCGCGTACGCCGGCGTAGAAGCGGTCCTCCCACTGCACCACCATGCCGAGGTGCTGGTTATTAAGGATCATGATCTTGGCGTCGATCTTCTCGATGACCATGCAAGCAAGCTCTTGGATGTTCATCAGGAAGGAGCCGTCGCCATCGATGTCGACCACCTGCTTGTCGGGCCGGGCGACCTTTGCGCCGATCGCGGCGGGAAGGCCGAAGCCCATCGTGCCTGCGCCCAGCGAGGAGATGAAGGTGCGAGGCTCGTTGAAGTGATAGTACTGGGGAGCCCACATCTGGTGCTGGCCGACGCCGGTGGTGATGATGGCATTGCCCTTGGATTCCTCGTAGAGCGCCTGCACTGCCTCCTGGGGGAGAATGTGGGGGGACTTAGAATGGTCGAAGGTGAAGGGATAGGGGTGCTGCTTCTTCCAGCCCTCGATGGTGCGATACCACTCGGAGAGGTTGGGCTTGCGGAAGCCGCGCTTGGCAAGGGCGACGAGGCGACCCAGGGCGTGCTTGGCGTCGGAATGGACGGGGTAGTCGGCGAACTTGTTCTTGTGGTGCTCCGAGCGATCGATGTCGATGTGGACGATGGTCGCGTCGGGCGCGAACTTCTCGATCGCGCCGGTGATACGGTCGTCGAAGCGGGCTCCGATGCAGATGAGGAGGTCGCTCTTGCAGACCGCCCAGTTGCCCGCGACAGTACCATGCATCCCGTACCAGTAAAGGGAGAGGGGGTGCTTGACCGGGAAGGCACCCAGGCCCATCAGGGTCGAGGCGACGGGGATACCGGCTTTCTCCGCGAAGGCACGGAGTTCGCGGTGGGCGTGGCCTGAGAGGATGCCACCGCCGATGTAGAGTACGGGGCGCTTGGACTTCTCGATCAGGCGGAGGATAGGAAGCAGGTCGGCATCGGGCGCCTTGGGCGGGACCTGCAGGCCGGGGATGTCGACGCTGTCGGTCGTGCGAGGGAAGACGGGGACGAACTCCGCCTGCTGGACGTCCTTAGGGATGTCGATGACCACGGGGCCGGGACGGCCAGTGGTGGCGATCTTGAAGGCCTTGTAGAGGATCATCGGCAGCTCCTCGTAATTGAGCACGAGGAAGGAGTGCTTCACGATGGGGAGGGTCATCCCATAGAAGTCGGTCTCTTGGAAAGCTGCACGTCCGATGAACTGCTGGTAGACCTGGCCCGTGATGCAAATCAGCGGGATGGAATCCATGTGCGCGTCGGCGATGGCGGTGACCAGGTTGGTCGCGCCGGGGCCGGATGTGGCCATGCAGACGCCGGCCTTACCCGTGGCGCGGGCGTAGCCTTGGGCCATGAAGGCTCCGCCCTGCTCATGGCGGGGAAGGATGGTCCGGATCTTGCGCGTGCGGGTGAGAGCTTGGTGAAGCTCCATCGAGGCGCCGCCCGGGTAGGCGAAGACGGTGTCGACCCCGAGGTTCTCAAGGCAGCGTACAACCACATCGCACCCGCGCATGACACCGCCGGTCTTGGCGGATACCGAGGAGGGGGTCTTAGCGATGGACTTCTTGGCGACGTTTTTCTTGCGCATGGGTCTATAGGTTAGGGTTGGGCCCCGGGGAACGGGTGAGCAAAGGAGCCCTTTCGGAGGGGGCAAGTGTGAATAAGTGCCCCGGCTCCCCTCATCGTTGCCAAGGCCCCAAAACCCGCCTAAAACCCTGCCATGCTCGCCCCGTGTCTCGTCGCCTTGGCTGCCTTGACGTCGTCAGCCGAGAATTCGAGTCCTCAGACCGCTCCTAGGCCGCCTGACATTCTGATCATCCTAGCGGACGATCTGGGCTACTCAGATCTCGGTTGTTATGGAGGCGAGATACCCACCCCCAACCTCGACCAGCTGGCTAAAGGCGGGCTGCGCCTGACAGAGTTTTACAACACCGCGAGGTGCTGGCCATCGCGGGCCGCCCTGCTCACGGGCTACCACGCCCAGTCCGTGCGCCGGGACGCATTCCCCGGAGCTGACTTCAAAGGGGTGGGGGGCAAGCGGCCGTCCTGGGCCAAGCTCCTGCCCGAGCGACTTAAGCCTGCTGGTTACCGGAGTTACCTTTCGGGAAAGTGGCACGTGGATGGACAACCCCTTTCGCAAGGCTTCGACCAAGCCTACACGGTCGACGACCATAACCGCTACTTTGCGCCCTTGGAGCGCACCCTCGACGGCAAAGCTCTGCCGAAACCCAGTGAAGGTTATTACGCGACCA
This sequence comes from Opitutia bacterium, assembly GCA_041306485.1. Classification (GTDB taxonomy): domain Bacteria; phylum Verrucomicrobiota; class Verrucomicrobiia; order Opitutales; family UBA953; genus UBA8828. The sequence goes on from JBFZFD010000122.1 coordinate 2,467, forward strand.
CCTCCATCGCGGACCATGCCATCGGCTTCCTCCGCGATCACGCAGCGCGGCACGGCAACAAGCCCCTGCTCGGCTACGTGGCCTTCACCGCGCCCCATTTTCCCCTGCAAGCTCCGGCTGCGGATATCGCCCGCCACGCCAAGGCCTACACGCAAGGCTGGGAATCCGTGCGGGCCGCGCGCCACCGCCGGCAAGGGGAACTCGGCCTCACTCTGGGGAACCTGGCCGAGGTTGAACGTTCCCTCGGCGGCCCCTACCCTGCGGCGCCGGCGGCTCTGGCGAAGCTAGGACCTGGGGAGCTCGACCGGACGCCGCGCTGGGAATCGTTGAGTGAGACCCAACGCGACTTCCAAGCAGCCAAGATGGCGGTGCATGCGGCGATGGTGGAGCGGATGGACTTAGAAATCGGCAGGATCGTCGGCGAGCTGCGCTCGCTCGGCCGCTGGGAGAACACGCTCATCCTTTTTATGTCCGACAACGGCGCTAGCTCCGAGCTACTTGTCCGGGGCGGCGGCCACGACGCGGCGGCACCGGCTGGGTCGGCTGCGACCTACCTCTGCCTCGGGCCAGGCTGGGCCTCCGTCGCCAACACCCCATTCAAACGTCACAAGTCCTGGGTACACGAGGGCGGCATCGCCACTCCGCTCATCGCCCACTGGCCCGCGGGCATCCAGCCGCGCGGCCTCATTCGCAAGGGGACCGGACACCTCATCGACCTCACACCCACCCTCCTTGAATTGGCTGGACTGCCGTCCGCTCCAACCGAAGACGAGCCAGCGATGCACGGGCGGAGCCTCGTACGCTTACTAAAGTCAGGGGAGGAGCCCAGCCCGCGGAGTCTCTGGTGGCTTCACGAAGGCAACGCGGCCTACCGGGATGGCGATTGGAAGATTGTGCGCACGCGCGGAAAGGCCTGGAGCCTTCACCACCTTCCTTCTGATCGCGCGGAGAAGGTCGACCTCGCGGCGCGCGAGCCGACCACACTCGCCCGACTCAGCGCGGCCTGGGAGGCCGAGCTGCAGGCCCATATCCGCCTCGCCATGCCCTCCACGAGCCAACCATCCTCCGAACCCTCACGATGAACCAAATCCTCGCCAGCCTCCTGCTCATCAGCGCCAGCCTTGCCGCCAAGCCGCGCAATGTGGTCTTCCTCTTCTCGGACGATCACGCACTCAGCGCCATCTCGGCCTACGGTCCCAGCCATCTCTCAGGTTTTGCCCGCACGCCCAACATCGACCGACTGGCCAAGGAAGGCACGCTCTTCCGCCACTGCTTCGTCCATAACTCCATCTGCACGCCCAGCCGTGCCGGCATCCTCACCGGCCGACATAGCCATCGCAACGGCGTCTACACCCTCGGAGATTCCATCGATCCAAAGCGGCGGCATCTCGCCCATTTCTTCCAGGATGCTGGTTACCGGACGGCGATCTTCGGCAAATGGCACCTGCAGAGCCAGCCCCAGGGCTTCGACACTTGGGAGGTCTTTCGCAACCAGGGTGAATACATCAACCCGTTCTACCTGAGCGCGGAGCATCCTCAGGGGAAGCGGGAGCAAGGCTACTCCGAGGACGTCTCAACCCAGAAGGCCCTCGACTGGCTGGGTCGACGTGACCCCGCCAAGCCCTTCCTGCTTTGCCTCAACTTCAAGGCGCCACACCGGAACTGGATTCCCGCCCCACGCTACGCCGAGCGCTTCGCTAAGGAGACAATCCCTGAGCCAGCGACCCTGATGGACGACCAGCGGGGCCGATCCGAGGCGCTCACACGCAACGGCCAGACCATCGGGGCCGACTTCCGGGTGCGCGAGGACCTTAAGCTGAACCCGCCCGCGGGGCTGAAGGGGCCCGAACTACGACTGTGGGCGCTGCGCGAGTTAGGGAAGCGTCACGGCGGCCTGAGCGAGGCGCAAGCTGCGGCCATCACCGCCTTCGACCCCGCGCTCTACCGGCGCTGGTCGTACCAGCAATACGCCAAGGACTACGTTAATACTGCTCAGGCCATCGACGACAATGTCGGGCGCGTGCTGGATTGGTTGAAGGCCAACGGGCTCGAGGAGGATACCATTGTCGTCTACAGCTCTGACCAAGGCTTCTATGTCGGCGAGCACGGCATGTACGACAAGCGCTGGATGTACGAGGAAAGCCAGCACATGCCCCTGCTCGTGCGCGCGCCGGGCGTGGCTAAGCCCGGCATGGTGACAAAGGCCTTCGCCATGAATCTCGACTTCGCACCAACCTTGCTCGAGCTCTGCGGCATCGCCCCTCCGACCCAGGAGGCAGAGCGCTTCGACGGCCGATCTCTCGTTCCCCTGCTCCGCGGCGAGACCCCCTCGGACTGGCGCGACCTCGTCTATTACCGCTACTGGGAGCACAACTCGGGCGAGCATCCTGTGCCAGGCTGCTACGGCATCCGCACGGCGACCCACAAGTTGATCCACTACCACGGGCAGCCCCTGGGCATGAAGGCGGCCAACCCCAAGCCCACCGCACCCGAGTGGGAGCTCTTCGACCTCGTCAAAGACCCGCAGGAGATGCGCAGCGTCTACCATGACCCGGCCTACGCCAAGGTGAGGGAGGAGCTGAAGGCTCGCCTCGCCACAGAGCGCGCCCGCATCGGGGACAGCCGCTGAGCGGGCTCGTAAGCTCGTAAAACAGGCGAGCCCCGGAATCCGGGGCTCGCTCCATCTAGCGGAGGGTAAGGTCTAGCGTCCGCCCGGGCCGTAGCCGGCCTTGGGCTTACCGTCGTCGGTCAACTTGTCCGCCGACCAAAGCACGGCACGGGCGACGATGTCGAGGTAGCGGGGATCCGCTACGGTCTCGTTGTTGTGCCCGAGGGTGAAACCGAAGACGCGGGTCTTCTTAGGGCCGTAACTATTGGTCCAACCCATGACCAACTCGCTGGTCTTGCCTTTGACGGTCTGGCGACCGCTGATGATGGGCGTACCGCCGGGAATGGAGACATTGTTGTAGAGCTCTTCCTTGCCGGTGGTCCAGGGCTTGAGGCCAGCGGTGATGGGATGGGGAGCGGTGAAGAGGACATCAATGGGCTCCTGAGGGCCGTGGCTGTTGGTCTGCAGGCCGAGGAATTCGAACCAGGCGGCGTTGTCCGCGCCAGGCTGCACCGGCTTACCGAAGTTGCCCCAGCGGTAGGAGTGCATCGCGCAATGGAGGTTCACTGCTGGCACGCCTTGGCGGTGGGCCTCGAGGATGCGATTGACGTAATCCTTGTCGGTCACGTCGGCTGAACATTCATCGTGGATGACGACATCGAAGCCCTTGAACCAGTCGGGCTTATCATAGATTTCGAAGCGAGCGTTGGTCTGCTTGGAGGGGTTGAAGGCATGGACGATCTCGACGTTGGCTCGGGCCTTGATGCCCTCCTCCAGCAACTTGCGCTGGGTGGCGTAGTCATGGCAGCAACCGCCGGTGACAAGGAGTACACGCAGGGGCTTGGTTTCGGCGGAGACCATCGGTGCGATGGCGGCTAGGATGAGGGCGAGGATACGCATGGGGCTTGCCTACTCGACACCCCAGCATTGGCAAGGTTCCTTGGCGAAGCAGCGTCGGAGCCCTCTCCCGGGGCTAGATTGACCCTGCTTATGGCACCAAGGCCAAGGGCATGGGGGTACAAGGGTCGCCCAACCTGCGAGGAGAGGGTGCGGGGCTCAGTGGTCAGACAACCAGCGCTCGGCCTCGATGGCGGCACGGCAACCCATGCCCGCGGCGGTGATAGCCTGACGGTAGACGTGATCGGCGCAGTCGCCGGCAACAAATACCCCCGGGAGGGGGGTGGAGACGGTGTTCGCCCCGGCCACGAGGTAGCCATTGGCGTCGATCGGCAACTGCCCGGCAAAGACCTTGGTGTTGGGGATGTGTCCGATGGCGATGAAGACTCCCTTACAGGGGATGACGCGCTCGCCCGAGGCTTTGTCGGAGACGCGAATGCCCTCGACCTTACCGTCCGCCCCACCGACTACCTCGAGAGGGGTGCAGTTGAGGGCGAGCTCGATCTTGGCGTGCTCCTTGACGCGACTCACCATGATTTCGGAGGCGCGGAAACCGTCGCGGCGGTGAACCAGGGTGACCTTGCTGGCGAAGCGGGTGAGGAAGAGGGCTTCTTCGCAGGCGGAGTCGCCGCCGCCGACCACGACGACTTCCATGTTGCGGTAGAAGGCACCATCGCAGGTCGCACAAGTGGTGACGCCCTTGCCGCCGTAGTACTCCATCTCGCCCGGGATGCCAAGCAGACGAGGGGAGGCACCGGTGGCGATGATGACGGCGCGGGCTTCATGGACTTTCTCGGAGCCGGTCAGACGCTTGACCGGGCTGGTCAGGTCGGCCTGGGTGATGAGGTCGTACTCGAAACGGGCGCCGAAACGCTCGGCCTGGGCGCGCATCGCGGCGATGAGGTCATTGCCATCGACCCCGTGGGCGAAGCCGGGGAAGTTCTCGACCTCCGAGGTCGTGGTGAGCTGGCCGCCGGGCTGCCCTCCCTCGAGGACGAGCGGGCTGAGATTGGCGCGGGCGGCGTAGATGGCGGCAGTGAGGCCGGCGCAGCCGGTACCGAGGATGATCACGTTTTCAGGCATACCGCATCCTTTGCTGGCCGGGCCGGCGGGGGCAAGGCGAGAGCGAGCCGCCCTTCCGCCTTGCCGAGAGAGGCCGGGGTGGGTTGATTGAGGATGCCCAACCCGCGATGTTCCTCGGACTCCTCAAACTCTTTGCCGGTAGCCACCACCGCAGGTTCCTGCGCCAGTGCGCCCCAATTGTCCGGCGCATCCACGCCCACCAGAAGTCCTACGCCAGCCTGAGCGACGAGCAGCTACGGGCTAAGACTGGGGAGTTTCGCGAGCGCCTCGCCCGGGGGGAGACCCTCGACCAGCTCCTACCCGAGGCCTTCGCCACGGTGCGCGACGCCGCCCGTCGCCTCTGCGGCTCCCAGGTCGAGGTCTGCGGACACCAGCTTGCATGGGACATGGTGCACTTCGATGCCCAGCTGATTGGCGGCATCGCCCTCCACCAGCGTAAGATTGCCGAGATGGCCACGGGCGAGGGCAAGACCCTTGTCGCCACCCTGCCCCTCTACCTCAACGCCCTCTCCGGACGAAATTGTCAGCTGGTCACGGTCAATGACTACCTCGCCCGGCGCGACTCAGAGTGGATGGGCCATCTTTTCAAGTGGCTCGGGCTGACCGTCGGCTGCATCCAGAACAACCTCTCGCCCGCGGAGCGTCGCGCCGCTTATGGGTGTGACATCACCTACGCCACCGCCTCCGAGCTTGGCTTCGACTACCTGCGAGACAACGGCATGGCCTTCGCGGCCGAGGAGCAGGTCCAGCGCGAACACTTCTTCTGCATCGTCGACGAGGTCGACTCCATCTTGGTCGACGAGGCACGCACGCCCCTGATCATCTCCGGACCCGTCACCGAGGAGCGCGAGCCTGCTTTCCCCAGACTCAAGGGCGACATTGCCAACCTGGTCGACCTGCAAGTCCGGCTGGTTAACCGTCTGATGGCCGAGACCGAAGCTGAGCTCGGCGCGCTCGCCCCGACCGCCAATGTCCCTGACACGCTCGCCGATAAGCTCTGGCTGGCCGCCCACGGTATGCCCCGCAACCGCATCCTCCTCCGGCTGATGGAGAGCGGCCGCTGGCGCAAGGCCCTCGAGCGCCACGAAGGCATGCTCGCGAGCGAACTCGAGAAGAACCGCCGCTACCAACTTAAGGAGCAGCTCTACTTCGCGGTCAGCGAGCGGCAGCACGAAGCCGACCTGACCCAGCTCGGCCGTGACACCCTCCGTCCCGGCGCGCCCGATGCCTTCGTCCTGCCCGACTTGGCTTCCGCCTTCGTCGGACTCGACCAAGACAGCGCCCTCACGCCAGCCGACCGCGCCGCCCGGAAGCAGGAGGCCGAAGCCGCCTACATCAAGGTCAGCGAGGATATCCACGCCATCGGCCAGCTCCTCCGCGCCTTCGCCCTCTACGAGCGCGACGTGCACTACGTGGTGCAGGACGCCAAGGTCTACATCGTCGACGAGAATACCGGCCGCATCCTGCCCGGCAGGCGCTGGAGCGACGGCCTCCATCAGGCGGTCGAGTGCAAGGAGGGCGTGCCCCTCGAGCGCGAAACCAAGACCTACGCCACCATCACCATCCAGAATTACTTCAGGCTGTACGACAAACTCTCCGGGATGACTGGCACGGCTGAGACGGAGGCTTCGGAGTTCCACGACATCTACGGCCTCGGCGTCGTCGCCATCCCCACCCACCGCCCTTGTATCCGGGTGGATGAGAACGACATCGTCTTCAAGACTCGCCGCGAGAAGTTCGCCCACGCCATCAAATTAATCCAGGATGCCCACACCCTCGGGCAGCCTGTCCTCGTCGGTACCGCATCGGTCGAGTCCTCCGAGACCCTCAGCCGCATGCTCAGCATGGCCAAGATCCCCCACAAGGTGCTCAACGCCAAGCAGCACGCCCTCGAGGCCGACATCGTGACCGACGCCGGCCAGCGCGGCGCCGTGACCATCGCGACCAACATGGCTGGCCGCGGGACCGACATCAAACTGGGCGCTGGTGTGCGCGAGCTCGGAGGTCTTTTTGTCCTAGGTACGGAGCGCCATGAGTCGCGCCGCGTCGACCGTCAGCTCCGTGGGCGTTGCTCCCGACAGGGCGACCCTGGCCGCTCGCGCTTTCTGGTCTCACTCGAGGACGACCTGATGCGGCTGTTCGCCAACGCCGGCACCATCTCCAGCCTACTCGAAAAGTCATTCAAGGAAGGCGAGCCGCTCGAGCACCCCTTGCTTAACTGGTCGATCACCACCGCGCAGAAGCGGGTCGAGGGTCAGAATTACTCCATCCGTAAGCGCCTCCTGCAGTACGACGACGTGCTGAATCGTCAGCGCGAGGTAGTCTACGCTATCCGCAACGGCGCCATCCGCGAGGCCGACCCCCGCCCCGGCTTGATGGGCTTGATCTCCGAAGAAATCCAAGAGCGCCTCGGCGGCGTCTTCCCCGATCCCCGCGGCCAGGGCCTGCGCGAGCCGGCCGAGGCATTTGTCAGCTGGGTCACTGGTGCCTTCCCCATCCGCCTGACCACGGACGAACTCCTCGGCTTAGGCGCCACGGCCGCGGCTGGCGAGGTGGCCGAGCGCGTGGCAGTCCTCCACGCTGGGCGCGAGCAATACGAAGATGCCGAGGCACTGCGCTCGCTTGAGCGTCAGGTGGTGCTACGCGCCGTCGACCGCAACTGGCAGGACCACCTGACTGAGATGGAAGACCTCCGTCGGTCGGTTGGCTTGCGCGGCTACGCCCAGAAGGACCCGCTCAACGAATATAAGTCGGAGGCCTTCCGCGCCTTTGGCACCATGCTTGGCCGCTTGCGGACCGATGCCTGTTCTGGCGTCTTCCGCATGGCGACTTCCATGGAGGCCTTCGAAGAGACGATGCGCCGCGCCCGTGGCGAGGCAGTGGCGACTGGCCCTGCGGCCGCCCCCTTGCCCGCTCAGCCCGCGCCATCGCCCGCTCCCCGGACGGGTACTGTCCGCCGCGAGATGCCCAAGGTCGGCCGCAATGCGGTGGTTCGTATTCGCAAGGGCGAGCAGACCCAAGAGCTCAAGTGGAAGAAAGCCGAGATACTCGTCCGTGAGGACGGCTGGGAGCTCGAGGCCGTGCTCTCGGAGTGACACGATGGCTCCTGGGTTAACCCGCCACATTCCCTGGGTTGCTACCGCAACCTCCGCCCTCCTCCTCTTCGTCTCCTTCCTGCCAGGAACTGGCGGCTGGGCAGGCTTCCTCTGGGCCATCCCCCTTGCCCTGTGGGCATCGGGTAATCCTTCCTGGCAGACGTGGCTGAGGCTGACCGCGGTGGGATCGGTCTTGGTCTGGTTTGCCCTCTTGGCCTGGCTGCGGCACGTGCACCCGCCCCTTGGCTGGCTGGGCTGGGTGCTGCTGTCCTTTTATTGCGCGCTCTATCTGTGGGCTTGGCTGGCCGCTGTCCGGTGGATCTTCCCGAGCCTGGGAAGTCGCGGGGCAATGGACCGCCTGCTCGGCTGCCTCGGCTTGGCGGGCCTCTGGATTGGCCTCGAAACGTTGCGCGGCTGGGCCTTCACAGGTTTTGGCTGGCTCCCGCTCGCAGCTAGCCAGGCGGAGAATCCGGTGATGCTCGCGCTCTGCCAACTCGGCGGACCCCTCGGGCTTTCGGGCGGACTGGTGCTGGTTAACCTCGGCTTCGCACGATGGATCCGACGCATCGTCACAGAGAACCCTCGTCAGGCGCTCGAGCCAGCGCGGGGCATCCTCGCCGGCATGACGCCGGAGCTTTACCTTGGCCTTGTCCCGGTGCTGGGAGCCTTCTGGCTGCATCTCGCCGCGGCGAGCGAACGGCCAGAGACTCTCCCTGTGCGCGTCGCAGCCGTGCAGACGGATGTCGACCCCAACCGCAAGTGGGACAACTCCTCAGCGCGTGAGCTGGTCACCATGCTGGCCGAACTCACCCGCGAGGCGGCCAAAGATGGCCCCGACATCATCCTCTGGCCAGAAGCGGCTGCACCCTTCTCGCTCGGTGAGCCTAACTATGCTTCCGTGCTCCGTGGGCTGGCAAAGGAGACTGGGGCTACCTTGCTGGTCGGTGCCATCGAGCGACGTTCCGGTGGCTACGCCAACAGCATCGCTGCGATAGGGTCAGAGGGGCAGATCGGCCCGGCTTACGCTAAGCGCCAGTTGGTCCCCTTCGGCGAATACGTCCCCGGCGCCAGCTGGTTGCCCCTGCGCAAGCTGGTGCCCATCGCGGAGGATTGCGTGCGCGGCGAGGGTCCCATCCCCCTCGTTGTCCCCCTGCGAACTGGTGGCACCGTCGTCCTTGGGGCCCTGGTATGCTACGAGGACATCTTCCCGCAGCTGGCGCGCGATCATGCGCTACGCGGGGCTCAGGGACTCGTCGTGCTGACCAATGACGCTTGGTACGGACGCGAACTCGGTGCCTGGCAGCATGCGGCCCACAGTTCCCTCCTGGCAGCCTCGACCCGGCTACCGGTCCTTCGCTGCGGCAACGCAGGCTGGAGTGGGTTGATCAGCCCCTCGGGCTTGGCCAGCCCCGCACTCCGGGAGGGGTCGATTTACTTCCGCGGTGCGGCCGACCTCGGGACCATCCCCTTGCCGACCTCGCCCCGGCCCACTTTCTGGACCCTGCGTGGCAATTGGTTAGTGGCACCTTGCCTCGCCATCTTCGGTCTCGCCGCCTTGCGCCGCCGACGTTTCCGCCCCATCTTGGGTCAGCCCTAACCCCTGACGCCGAAAGCCCGTGCGCCAAATCCTCCTCCTTCTGCTCGCCCTACTC
>JBFZFD010000123.1:0-7375 GCA_041306485.1 Opitutia bacterium
GCCAAAGTCGGCGCTCCCTGGGCCAAGGCCGGGTCCGAGCTTCGCGGCAAGCATTTCGGCAGCTACCTGCATGACTTGTTCGCGCGCCTAGAGCGGGATGCGGATGCCTTCCTCAATGATATTGGCAAGATGAAGGCACCGGAGGGCCAGGAGGAGGTGCATGCCTTGGCGCTGGAGCGGATCCGGGCGTGCCTCAAGGACAAGGCAATCCGCGAGCTGCTGGTAGGAGGGCTTGAGGGGAAAATCCTGTGGGTTGAGCGCAAGGCGGCGATCCACGAGGTACTACCGAACGGGGAGACGGCGATTGTGCCGGCGGTGTTTGACCGGGTGCATATCACGCCAGGGAAGGAGGCGCTAATCATCGACTACAAGACGGCGCGGAACGGGACGGATGAGTATTTGCGGGAGCGGTATGCGGACCAGATGGCGGCGTATCGCGAGGCGGTTTACCGGCTGACGGGGATTCCGGTGACGGCGATCAAGGCGAAGCTGGTGGGGATACAGACGGATTCGGACAGGGTGTCGGTGGTGGAGGTTTGAGGGTGGTGGGTGAATATAGCTCTCTAGCTTAATGGCTTGGTGGCTTAATGGCTTAATGGCTGGCGGCTGATGCCGCAGGCGAGCACAGCGGCACGGACAGGGAAGCTGGTGCACGGCGGCACGGGGGCACAGGGGCACGGGAGAGACAAAGGCAAGATAGGTCACGACGTGGTCGTGCCCCTACCCGAGGCAGCGGGGGTTAGCGGTAACGAGCGCAGCGAGTTGTGCCGAGCTAGCGAGCTAGAGAGCTAACGAGCTATATGTCTGTGCCTGCCGTGCCGCTCTGTTATTCTGAGCCCCACTATCTCCCCTGACCGAGGCGGGAGAGTAAGCCGACACAGTCCGTCCGGAACCGCTCTTCCTGGGTGGGATTCTCCTTGTTGACTCGGCCAAGGGAGGTGACCAGGTCGGCGAGTTGTTTGCGAAGGACGAGGGCGTCGCGTTTGATGTCGGTCGACTCGGCACGCTGGGAGAGATCGGCGGCCTGGCGCTCGTATTTCTGGAGACGATCGAGGATGGCCTTCCGGTCGTCGGCGTTGTGACGGAGCATCTGCCAGGCGATGCGGCCCTTGGAGCCGCCCTCGGCGACGGCCTTGAGGTAGGCAGAGGCAGAGAGGGTGCCGGAGCCTTTCTCGCTGCTCCGGCGGAGAGATTCCTCCTTGTCGCGTAGGGAAGGGTCGCGCCTGTCGCGCCCGAAGTCCTTGTCGCGATCCTTCTGGCTGGAACGGGAAGGGGCGGCCTTTTCGACCTCCTTGGAAGGCTCGAGGGTACCGCTTGCTCGGCGCATCTCCTCGAAGGCCTTCCAAAAGGCAGCCTCGTCGATGCCGGTCTCACGGCAGAAGTTCTCGATGCGACCGGGCTCGGGTCCGCGGAGTCGGTCCTCGAGAACGGCGGCGAGGTTACGGAGGATCTCCTTAGTGTCGGCGGGAGGAGACTCTTTGGCAAAAGGGTCGGCGTCAGGATCGGGCTTCTTCTCTTTGGGCTGGTCCTCGGCCGGCTTGAGCAGCAGCTCGCGCTCTGCCCAGAGGGAAGGGGAGTTACGCCGAATCCAGTCGGCGTCTAGGGATTCCCAGTCGGCGGAGTAGAGACGCTCGCCGCCGGCAAGGCGGAAGGAGACCTTCTCGATGGTGACCTCGATGACCTCCGCCTCGATGATATTGCCATTGGCCTTGCTGCGCAGGCGGACGGTGGCTGCGTCGGCCAGGCTGGCAACGAGGAGGAGGATGACCGCAGGGAGACGGTGGTTCATGACCACTATCCTACGCTCAAGAGGTCAGGGGACAAGCCCGACCGCCAAGGGTCACTTGCCAGACTTGGCGAGGAACTTGGGCAGGAGGTAATCCCCGCAGGACTCCAGAGAGGCCAGCTGGGGGTAATCCACCTCGGGGACCTCGATGCCGTGCTTCTTCCGGAGCTCCATGACGATGTCGAGGAAGTCCATTGAATCCAGGGTGAGCTGGTCGCGAAGGCGGACCTCGTGACGGAGGGTGCCGAGGTCTTCATCCGGGGCGATGTCGCGGATGATTTCGAGCACGATGGACTTAACCTCTTCCTTTGTCATGAGCTTGGACATCCCTTGAAACCAGCCATTTGGGGTCAGGCAACCCCATATTTGCGCACGATGAGCACGGAATTGATGCCCAGCATGCCAAAGGAGTTGTTTAGGATGGTGTCAACCGACCCCATAGACTCGGGCTGGTTGATGACTAGGCCGGGGATAGCGCACTCAGGGTCGAGGTTTTCGACGTTAATGGTGGGGTGGACAATGCCGTCCTGGAAGGAGGGGAGGTTGCCGGCGAGCTCGAGAGCCCCGGCGGCGCCCATGCAGTGGCCGATGAAGGACTTGGTGTTATTAATCCGGGTCCGGGGGGACTGGCCGAAGACCTCGCGTAGGGCGATACACTCCTGGATATCACCCTGGGCCGTGGCAGTGGCGTGGGTGGAGACCACATGGATGTCGGAAGGCACCAGGTGGGCCCGGGTGAGGGCCTTACGGACGCACTCAGTTTGTCGCTCGGGATTGGGCAGGACGGCGTCGGTGGCGTCGGAGTTGATGCACCAGCCGGCGATTTCCCCGAGGATGCGGGCGCCGCGGGCGAGGGCGTCGTCGAGACGCTCGAGGACGTAGATGGCTCCGCCCTCGGAGATGACGATGCCGTTGCGGCTGAGGTCGAAGGGGCGGGAGGCCTTGGCGGGGTCGGACGGGTGAGAGCCGAGGGCACCCTGATTCTTGAAGCCAGCGAAGATGCCGAAGGTGTGGATGGACTCAGAGACGCCGCCAGCGAGGGCGACATCGACTTCGCCGAGCTGGAGCATCTGAGCGGCTTGGATGAGGCCGGCGTTGCCCGCCGCACAAGCCGCGCCGATGGTGTAGTGCGGACCAGTGATACCGAGGTTCATGGTCACCTCGCCCGCGGGATTGTTGGCGACGGTGCGAGGGTTGTGGTGGTGGGTCCAGTACTTGGTGTCGTTGCCGAACTGGGAGAGATTCCAAATCTCGTTCTCGGTCTCGACATTGCCATGCTCGGTGATGCCGAGATAGACGCCGACCCGGGAGCGGTCGATGCGCTCGAGGTCGAGCCCGCTGTCGAGCATGGCCTCGCGCGAGCAGTAGATGGAAATCGAGCCGACCCGGGTGCCGTTGCGGATCTCCTTGCGCTTCTGCCAGCGGGTGGCGTCGAAGTCACAGACCCCGGCGGGGTGCCGGCCCATGTGCCGGACATCAATCTCGGCGATACGGGCCTTGCCGGCGAGCAGGTTGGCTCGGAACTCGGCCAAGGTGTTGCCGTTGGGAGCGGTTAGGCCGATCCCGGTGATGACGATGCGCGGCAGGCTGGACATCGGAGGACATAGACCAAGCACCGAGGGGGAGGGGAAGTCAAACATCACGAGGCTTCGCCTGTCCTTGCCAAGGGGCGGGCAGGTGTTTCCATAAAGGGCGATGGCCAAGCCTGTCCCTTGTTCCGTCTGCGGTGCCCCCGCCACCGTCCACCTGACGCAAATCGTCCAGTCCAAGATGACCAAGGTCCATCTCTGCGAGGCCTGTGCGGAGAAGGGCGGCACCGGCGACCCCGCCATCTTCCAACTGGCCGGAGCCCTAGCCGGGGCGACCGCCGGACCTCCCGTGCATTCCTGCCCCAACTGTGGGCTGACCGACGCGGACTTCCTGAAGCGCGGTCGGCTAGGCTGCCCAGATTGCTGGATCCACCTGTCCCCGCTCCTCACTCCACTCGTGCGCAAGGTCCAGCAGGGTGCTGAGCACCTCGGCCGCGGGCCCGCGGGCACGCGCAGCCCCGAGCACATGCGCCGGCGACTCGAGGCAGCGAGGGGCGAAATGCGCACCGCAGTTGAGACCGAGGATTACGAGGCCGCCGCCCGCCTGCGCGACCTCATCCGCGAGCTGGAAGCCCAGTTAGCCTGAAGACCATGTCCATCCACGATATCCTCACCTCGGAGAGCGAGCTGACCCACCTGGTCGGCGCCCAGCAGGCCATCGTCCTTTCGACCCGCATCCGTCTGGCGCGCAACCTGCAGGGACATCCCTTCCCCGGCTGGGCGAAGGCGGCCCAGCGGGCGGAGGTGGCGACGCTCTGCCTCGGCGCCCTTGGCCGCATGCCGAAGTTCCGCCGGGCACACGAGCTGCGCATGGAGTCGCTCTCTGAGCTCGAGCGGGCGGCCTTGGTCGAACGACACCTCGTCTCCAAGGAACTGTCGGCTGGCAAAGGCGGCGCCGCCCTGATTAGTCGCGACCAGACGGTATCAGTGATGGTGAACGAGGAGGACCACCTGCGACTCCAAGTGGTCAAGGGAGGGTGGCATCTTCGGGCGGCCTGGCACTTGGCGGAGCAGCTCGATGACGCGCTGGGCGCCGCCCTGCCCTTGGCTTTCTCAGAACAGCTGGGTTTCCTTACGGCCTGCCCGACCAATGTTGGCACGGGCCTACGCGCCTCGGCGATGGTGCACCTGCCCGGCCTCTGCCTGGCTGGGCATATGGACAAGGTCGCGCGGGCTCTCGGCCAGGACGGGTTGGCGGTGCGCGGCTGGCTGGGCGAGGGCTCGGACGCCGCCGGCAATGTCTTCCAAATCTCCAACCAGCAGACGCTAGGGATGTCGGAGGACGCTATCCTCCAGCACCTCTCCGGCTGGGTGCGCAACGTGGTCGAACAGGAAGAGAACGCCCGTCGCAAGCTACTCGCCACCGAGGGAGAGCGCTTCGTCGACCGTATCGCCCGGGCCTTTGGCCTGCTCCGTCATGCACGGCTGCTGACCAGCGCTGAGTCGATGGCCAGCCTCTCCCTGCTCCGCCTAGGCTGCGACCTCGGCATCCTCCCAGAGGCCCGGCGGGCCACGGTCGACCGCCTGATGATTGAGGGACAACCGGCCCACGTGCAGTTGCGCGCCTCGGCCGAGCTCGACTCGGATGCGCGCGACGCCCGGCGAGCGGCACTGACGCGCGAGGCGCTGGGTGATTTCCCCGAGCCAAAGTCGCCCGGCCCGGCCTAAAGATTAGGCCTCAGGCTTGGGGCCGGACTCGCGATCGAGATCGTCGAGCAGGCTGCGGATACGCATCCCTCTCTCGGCCGACTCATCGAGGATAAAGAGGAGAGCGGGCGTGCGCTTGAGGGTGACGGCTGCACCGACGCGGGTACGCAGCTCACCACGGATGGAGGCGAGGAGGCGGGCGGCAGCCTGCTCGTGCTCGGGGCCGCCGACAACCGCGTAGCGGATTCGGGCCTGGGCGAGATCGGGTGCCACCACGGTGTCGGTCAGGGTGATACGGGCGGACTCATGACCCCAGCGCGCGCGCAGTTGCTGGGAGACCTCGCGCTGGAGGAGCTCGGCGACGCGAATGAGGCGATGGGACATTCCTTAGAGGGTCGGGCGCACCTGCAGGACCTCGAAGCAATCGATGCGGTCGCCCACCTCGTAGTCGTCGTAGCCGGAGACGCGGGCTCCGCACTCGAAGCCGGATTTGACCTCGGCGGCGTCGTCCTTGAAGCGCTTGAGCGTCTCGAGGGTGCCGGAGTGGATGACCGCACCCTTGCGAATGATGCGGGCCTTGGCGGAGCGGCGGAGGAGCCCCTCGGTGACCATGCAACCCGCGACGATGGCTTTGCTGAGCTCGAAGACCGCACGGATTTCGGCCGAGCCGAGGGCGTTCTCCTTGTTGATCGGGTCGAGCAGCTCGGTCATGGCGCCGCGGACCAGCTCGATGAGCATGTAGATGATGTCGTGTGAGATGACCTGGAGCCCGGCGCGCTTGATGAGGGCAGGGACGCCGTTGTCGGGCTTGGTGTCGAAGGCGACGATGACAGCGCCAGCGGCCTCGGCGAGGGCGACGTCGCCCTGGGTGATGGGACCGACAGAGCCGCCGACAATCTCGAGGCGAACCTTGTCTTGAGGGATGGCCTCGAGGCAGCCGCGGAGGGCCTCGAGCGTGCCGTTGACATCGGCCTTGAGGAGGATGCGGAGGACCTTCTCCTTGTCCTCTGCGAGGGCGAGCATGAGTTTGTCTAGGTCAGACATGCCAGGCTTGCCCACGGGGGCGGGACCGCGGCCGGGAGCGTTCTCGGCGACCTTGCGGGCGACGAGCTTAGCCTCATCGGCGATCTCGCGGGCCTCGCGGTCGTTCTTGACGCTGCGGAACTGGGCACCGGGGGCAGGAACATCGTCCCAGCCCAGCACGAGGGCGGGGGTACCGGGTCCGGCCTTGTCGAGGCGCTTGCCCTGCTCGTCTATCAGCGCGCGGACCTTGCACCAGGTCTCGCCGCAGACAAAGGCGTCGCCTGCCTTGAGCGTGCCCTTCTGGACGATGACGGTGGCGGTGGGGCCGCGACCGGTCTCCTTCTGGGATTCGATGACGACGCCTTGAGCGGCGCAGGAAGGGTTGGCCTTAAGTTCGAGGATGTCGGCCTGAAGGAGGATGGACTCGAGGAGGGTATCCATGCCGTCGCCCTGGAGGGCGGAGACGGGACAGGTGACGGTCTCGCCGCCCCAATCCTCGGGGGTGATCCCGCGCTGCTGCATCTGCTGCTTAACGCGATCGACGTTGGCGCCCTTGGCGTCGACCTTGTTGACGGCGGCGACGACGGCGCGGGAATGCTTCTGGGCGAACTTGAGAGCCTCGTCGGTCTGCGGCATGAAGCCGTCGTCCGCGGCAACGACGAGCACGGCAACGTCCGTCACGCTGGCACCGCGCTCGCGCATCTTGGCGAAGGCGGCGTGACCGGGCGTGTCGAGGAAGGTGACGCTACGTCCAGCGTACTCCTTATTGGAGCCAGCGTAGGCGACATTGTAGGCACCGATGCGCTGGGTGATACCGCCGGCCTCGCCGGCAGCGACGTTGGCCTTACGGAAGAAGTCTAGCAGGGTGGTCTTGCCATGGTCGACGTGGCCAAGCACGCAGACCACCGGAGGACGGGGCTTCTGGAGAGCGGGATCGTCGTCATTGATCTTGGGTTCGACCTTGCGGACGGGCTGCTGGCCTTCGCCACGGTGGCGGATCTCGAGGACGTAGCCGTGACGCTCAGCGACCTTGATGGCATCGGCTTCGTCGACCACCGCGTTGATGGCGACAACCTTGCCGAGGGCCATGAGGTCGCTAACGACCTGGAAAGGCTTGAGATTAAGGGCGATGGCGAAGTCACGCACCACGATGGGCGGGCGGATGGTGAGAGCGCCCTTGCTGCCAGGGGCGACGGACTCAGCGCCAGCAACGGGCTGGCGGGGCACCACCGGGATGGCAGGACGTACAGGGGAGACCGGCCGAGGGGCGGGCGGAGGCGTCGGACGCACCGTCATGGGGGGAAGGTCCCCGCGCTGCGGCGTGGGCGGC
>JBFZFD010000124.1:0-3382 GCA_041306485.1 Opitutia bacterium
CCGCAATGTCCCTGCAGCACCTGGGAGCCACCTTCGACCTGCATGCCGGAGGCGTCGACCTCTGCTTTCCCCACCACGAAAACGAGATTGCCCAGAGCGAGTGCGCCACCGGCATCAAGGGTTTTGCACGCCACTGGTTCCACACCGCCCACCTGATGGTCGAGGGGGCTAAGATGTCCAAGTCACTCGGTAACCTCCTCACCCTCGAAGAGCTCGCCGCCAAGGGTTGGACGCCCATGGAGGTCCGCTGGACGCTCCTCACCGGACATTACCGGTCCCCGCTCAATTTCACCTTCAAGGGTCTGGAAGATGCCCGTTCGGCCATGGCCAAGCTGGAGCGTGGCATCGACGCACTGCTGGGGGTAGCGGGCTTCTCCCGGACCGAGTTCAGCGCACCCACATCCCATGAAAAGACCACCTGGGGTCGGTTCGCCCCTGCTTGGGAGCGCCTCGAGGACGATCTCAATGTCCCTGGCGCCCTCGGCGAGGTCTTCCGCGTTCTCGCCACACCGGCCAATGGGGCGGAGCAGGCACGGGCCGACGCCTGCGGTCTTGCCAAGGTCCTCTACGCTCTGGGCATCGTGCCCTTCGCCGCCCGCCAAGCGGTTGCCGCGCCGGAGGCTATTCGAGCCCTCGCTGAGCGTCGCTGGGCAGCCAAGCTGGCGCGTGACTTCGCGGGTGCGGACGCCCTGCGCGCAGAGATTGCCGCGGCCGGCTGGACAATGGCGGATGGACGCGACGGCTACGAGCTGCGCCCCAGCGCCTGAGCACGTCGGCCTTTTTCCATTTGCGGAAAGCGTCGCGGCGGCGAACCTCCTTGGAACCTTGGCCCACATCGCCCGCCGCTCCATCGACGCCCTGCGCGACAAAGCAGACCTCGTCTCGCTCGCAGGCGAGTACACACAGTTGCGGCAACGCGGGCGCGAATGGTGGGGACTGAGCCCCTTTAAGAGCGAGAAGACCGCCTCCTTCAAGGTCAACCCCGAGAGCGGCCTCTGGTACTGCTTCAGCACCCAGCAGGGCGGCGACGCCTTTAAGTTGGTGATGGCGCGGGAAGGACTCGACTTCGTCGAAGCGGTCGAGCGGGTCGCCACCCGCTTCGGCCACCAGCTCGAGTACGAGAATGGTAAGCCAGGAGAGGCCCCTTCCCTCCGTCGCCAGTTGCTCGAGATTCACGACCTCGTTGCGGATTATTGGCATCGCTGCCTGCGCGACGACCCTGTGCATGGAGAATGGATACAGAACTACTGGACTCATTCCCGCCGCTTTCCCCTCGAGGTCGCGGATGACTTCCGGGTCGGCCTCGCGCCCCTCGACGATACGCGGCTGATGCAAGGGCTCCTGCGCAAGGGCTTCGAGCCCGCCGCCCTCGCCGGCTCTGGCCTTTTCTTCGGCACCGACCGCAATCCCGACCCGACGCGATGGCGCTGTCGCTTCCGGGGAAGACTGGTCATTCCCATTCGCGACATTCAAGGCCGGCCCATCGCCTTCACCGCCCGCAGCCTCGATATCACGCCGCAGGACGATCCCACGCGCGAAGCCAAGTACGTTAACTCGCCCGAGACCGAGCTCTTCAAAAAGACCCGGACCATCTTCAACCTCGACCGAGCCAAGGACAACCGCCCCAACGGCGAGCCGTTCGTCCTCGTCGAAGGACAACTCGATGCAATCCGCTGCCACGCCGCGGGTATCCCGGGCGTCGTCGCCGCCCAGGGCACGGCCGTGACCGAGGAGCACCTCACCCAACTTCGGCGCTTCTCCGACCGCCTCCTTGTCTTTCTCGATGCCGATAGCGCTGGGCAGAAAGCCGCCCTTCGCCTGCTTCCCATTGGGCTCCGCGCGGGTCTCGACATTCGCTTCGTGGCCGTGCCCGATGGCAAGGATCCCGATGTCTTCTTCTCCGAGTCCGGCAACGCCGCCCGCTGGCCCGAGCTCGTTGCGGCGGCGCAGAGTTCGATGCAGTTCTGCGTGCGCTCGCTCATCCCGCCCGAGGCCGCCGGACAACCCTTGGCCAGCCGCCTAGGCCGCCTCGGCGAGCTCTTCGTCGTGCTCGAGCAATGCGGCGCTGAGGAGATTGTGCAGGAAGCACTCACCGAGGCGGCGCGGATCGCGGGCATCGGTATCCGCGAGGTGCACCTCGCTTACGAGCGCGACCGTGCCAACCGCAAATCCCAGCGCCCTGCAGCACAACTTCAGGCTCTGGCTCCGGGAATCGCGCCCCCGGACATTTCTCGGCAACCCCTCTCCACCCCGGAAACTGACCTCTGCCGCATCTTACTCTCCCATGAGGCCAGCGTGCACAGTCTTTCACAAGTCCTTCCGCTGGAATGGGTTGATACAGAAAATCCTTCGGGAAGACTCCTGGCTGCCCTGCTCAACGAGGCCATCCACGGCGAATTCGACAACCTCAGGTCGGTCCTGGGGCGCCTCGACGCGGATTCTCAGCAGACCGCGGCACAAGTCTCGGCGGAACCTTTGGGCGCGCAAGTTGACGAAACAGAAGTTCACCGCATGCTCACCGCGGCCCTTAAGTCTTTTCATAGCCGGCAAATCGTCTCTCTGATGCGCACGATCGATGCTCGCATCGCTTCCCACCCGCCAGGTGATACTGAGGGCCTCTCCCTTCTCCAGCGTGAGAAAATCGCCCTAAGGCGCTCCCTCCAAAATCCCCCCACACTCTGACCCTTTCCATGCCCGCCAACCGCAAGAACAAGTCCTCTCCCAAACCCTCCGCTAAGGCTTCCGCCAAACCGGCAGCCAAGAAGCCCGCACCCGCCGAGGCGCGCAAGGGCCTACCGGCCAAGGCTCCCGCCAAGCTTATTGCCAAGCCCGTCGGCAAGGCACCTGCCAAGGTGACTGCCGCACCGAGGCCCGCTGCCAAGTCGCCCGCTGCCGTCAAGGCAACTCCCGCCAAGACAGCCGTCGCTGCATCAAAGGCTCCCGTCAAGAGCCCTACCCCCTCTAAGTCGGCAGCAATCAGCCCCAAGGGAGTCACCGCTGCCAAGCCCGCGTCCCCGGCTGCCGCCACCCGCGAGGTTGCTAAGGTGCCCAAGCAATCCGTCATCCCCGCGCTGGCCAAGCCGGCCGCGAAGTTGACCGTCAAACCAGAGTCGGGCGCAATCAACGAGAAGGTCCAGTCCCTCATCCGCATGGCCAAAGCCAAGGGCTACGTGACCGTCCAAAACATCAACGAGGCCATTCCCGAGAGCGCGACCGATCCTGAGCTGATTGAGAATGTGATGAACATTCTCGACGACCTCGATTACAAGATCCTCGACGAAGACGAGGTCGAGGCCTACCAGCGCAAGCAGGAGTCCGATGACGAAGAGAACACCCGGACGACCCCTGCGGATGCTCCTTACGACCCCTTCAACGTCTACCT
>JBFZFD010000125.1:0-12804 GCA_041306485.1 Opitutia bacterium
CGACCTCATACTCGACCGGATCCTCGGCAGTGAGGATCTTCATGTCCTCGGTATTCACCTCACGCAGGGCCGAGTAGAGAGTGGTGGTCTTACCCGAACCGGTAGGACCCGTGACAATGAACACGCCATTGGGTCGATTGACCAGTTCGCGGATACCCTCCATGATGTCGGGCTGCATCGACAAGTTGCCGAGGTCGAGGTTGACCACGGTCTTGTCGAGGATGCGGAGCACGACCGACTCGCCAAACTGGGTCGGGAGGGTGGAAACACGCAAGTCGATGGAGCGGCCAGAGATGGTTGTCTTGATGCGCCCGTCTTGCGGGATGCGGCGCTCGGCAATGTTGAGCGCGGACATCACCTTGACGCGGGCGATGACCGCGGGGGCGAGATTGCGAGGGGGCGGCGCCATCTCGTAGAGGGAGCCGTCGATGCGGTAGCGGATGCGGAACTGATCCTCGAAGGGCTCGAAGTGGATGTCGGACGCCTTGGCCTTGACCGCCTCCTGGAGGACGAGGTCAACGAAGCGGATAATCGGTGCCTGATTGGCAGCCTCGGCTACGTCGTCCTCTGAAGCGGATTCCCCGGCGACGGCATCGACGGTCTCGAACTCTCCGAGCAGATCCTCCATCGAGGAAACCTGGGCCTCACCATAGGCCCGGGTGACGGCTCCCTCGACGAGGTCGGGGTCGACGACCGCGAACTCGACATCCTTCTGCAGCATGAAGGTGAGCTCAGAGACGGCGGAGGAATTGAAGGGGTCCCGGGCGATGAGGGTCAGTCGCGAGCCATCGAGTGCCACGGGCATGGCCATGTAGCGGTGGGCCTGGGCGGGCTTGAGGATACGGGTGACCTCGGCATCAACGTCGGAGGGCACCACCGCGTAGAAAGGCACGCCAAGGGCATCGGCCACGGCCTGGAGAATGCCCGGACGGTCGGCGATGCCGGAGTCGAGCAGGAGGTCAGCGTAGGACTTACCGCTGGAGAGGTGATTCTCCCAGAGCTCCGCATCCTGCTCGTCAGTGACGAGGTGATGGGAGCGGGCAATCTCCCGAAGGCTGTCGCTATGGTCGTCGAACATGGATCAAAGCTTGCCGGCCTCCTTCAGCCGCCCGCGCATGGTTTCGCTGTCCTGGCAGTGGACGAGTGCCTCCTCCGCGGAAATCCTCGTCTGCTGAACGAGGGCGAGCAGGTCGGCATCAAGGGTGCGCATGCCCCGGGAGCCCCCGGTCTCGATGTCGGAGACAATCTGGAAGGTCTTGTTCTCACGGATCTTGGCGGCGATGGCATCGGTCTTGATCAGGATCTCGTAGGCAGCAACGCGCTTGCCATCCAACGTGCGGCAGAGGCTCTGCGAGATGACGGCGACGATGGAGGAGGCGAGCTGGACGCGGATCTGGTCCTTGGAACCGGCAGGGAAGGCGTCGAGGATGCGATCGACGGTACGGGCGGCGCCCGTGGTGTGGAGCGTACCGAAGACGAGGTGGCCAGTCTCGGCTGCGGAAACAGCCGCCTCGATGGTCTCGAGGTCGCGCAGCTCGCCGATGAGAATGACATCAGGATCCTGGCGCAGGGCGGAGCGCACGCCCTCGGCGAAGGAAGGGACGTCGCTGTGTACCTCGCGCTGGGTCACCACGCAGCGGCGATGCGTGTGGTAGTACTCGATAGGGTCCTCGATGGTGACGATATGCCCATCGTTATGCTCGTTGATCCAGTGGATCATCGAGGCGAGGGTGGTCGACTTGCCCGAGCCAGTCGGGCCAGTCACGAGGATGAGGCCGCGCGGGCGCCCGAGGATATCCTTAATGATCTCGGGGAGGCGTAGGTCCTTGAGGGAGATGAGGGTGCTGGGGATGAGACGCAGGACCAAGCCGACCACGCCCTTTCCGCGGTAGACGTTGACGCGGAAGCGAGCCTTGGACTGGTAGGAAAAGCCGAAGTCGCAGCCCCCCTCGCGCTTGAGGCGCTCCAGTTGGTCGGCAGGGGCGATAGACTGGGCGAGAGCGACGGTGTCCTCGGGGGTCAGCAAGTCGCCGTCGATCGGTGACATCTCGCCGGAGATACGCAGGCAAGGGGACTGCCCGACATGGAGGTGAAGGTCGGAGGCGCCATTCTCCATCATCGCCTCCAGCAGTTGGTGCATCTCGTAAGCCATGGCGATTACTCGTCAGCGGCTACGGTTGCGGCGATGACCTCCTCAACAGAGGTCATGCCAGAGGCGATTTTGCGGATGCCATCCTCGCGCATCGTGCGCATGCCAGACTGGCGGGCCTTACGGCGGAGGTCAACCAGAGTGGCCCCGGAGTAAATCATCTGCTGGATGTCTTCGGAGACGATGAAGAACTCGAAGACGCCGCGGCGACCCTTGTAGCCGCGCTCGCCGCAGCGAGCACAGCCGGCACCCTTCATCGGAGTCGAGCCCTTGAGGTCGGCCTCGGTGATGCCGAGCGAGGCCAGTTCCTTGCGGGTGGGTGTGTAGGGCTGGGCGCAAGACTGGCAGATGCGGCGGACCAGCCGCTGGGCCAGGGCCCCGCGAAGGGCGGCAGAGACGAGGTAGGGGGCCACGCCGATATCGACTAGGCGGGTCACCGCGCTGACCGAGTCATTGGTGTGAAGGGTGGAGAACACCATGTGTCCGGTGAGGGCCGCGTTGATGGCAATCTCGGCTGTCTCTTTGTCGCGAATTTCACCCACCATCACAATATTGGGAGCCTGGCGGAGCATCGCGCGGAGGGCGACGGAGAAGGTCATCCCAACATCGCGCTTAACCCCCACCTGATTGATGCCGGCGAGCTGGTACTCGACGGGGTCTTCGACGGTGATGATTTTGCGGTCGGGCTTGTTGATGTAGTTCAGCGCGGAGTAGAGAGTGGTCGACTTGCCTGAACCAGTCGGACCCGTGACGAGGAAGACGCCATCCGAGCCACCGATGAGCCCTTGGAAGATGGTCTGGTCGTCGGCGAAGAAGCCGAGCTCGGGCAGGCCGAGCCGGAGGCCCTCCTTATCGAGGATTCGCATGACGATGGACTCGCCATAGACGGTGGGCAGGACGGAGACGCGCAGGTCAATGTCTTTGCCGCTGGACTTAGCCTGGATGCGACCGTCCTGAGGGATACGCTTCTCGGCCAGGGAAACATCGGCCATCAGCTTGAGTCGGGAGATGATGGAGGCCTGCAGCCGCTTGGGCGGGCCCTTCATCTCCTGCAGCACGCCATCGACGCGGAAACGGACGCGGAAGCGCTTCTCCATCGGCTCGAGGTGGATGTCGGACGCCTTGCGCTTGATGGCATCGACGATGAGGGAGTTCACGTAACGGATGATCGGGGCATCGTCCTCTTTGACGTCACCGCCCACGGGCAGTTCGAGACCAGCCTCGGCACCTTCACCCGACTTACCAAAGACGTCCTCGTAGGAGACGTTCATCTGCCCGCCCGAGTAGCAACGCTCGATGGCCTTGGCCAGTTGGTCGGGAGCGGCCAGCCGGGGGTTGAGCGTGAGCTTCAGGATCCGCGAGAGTGTATCGATGGAATCAGTGTCCAGCGGATCTCCCACCGCAACCTGGAGCTCCGAGCCGTCCATCTGGAGGGGAAGGATGCGGTGGCGCTCAGCTAGGTCACGGCTAACGAGCTTGATCACCTCCTCGGTGGGGGCGACCAGGGCGAGGTCGACCAGCTCCATGTCGAACTCCTTGCCGAGGGCCTCGGTGATGGATTGCCAGCTCACGATCCCGCCGGAGACGAGCTTCTCGAGGGCGAGGGTGTCTAGGTTGGCGGAGGGAGGGGTTTCGCCCAGGGCGGCACGCGCCTCGGCAACCGCCTGGGGGGACACGAGTCCCTTATCCTGGATGAATTGGATGACGAAGTCGTCGGCGGTCGTCACGGTTGGGGATTTCTCAGGGAGAGGGTGAAGGGAGGTCCAATCCCTAGGGAAAGGCCCCATCAACCTAGACCCCCCCGTGGGGTCGGCAAAGCATAAATTCAGCGCTTGGCTGAGCGAATCTGTGCAACCAAGGCGACCACCTTGGCCTCGAGCTGCTCCAGGGTGCCATCATTGGTCAGGACATGGTCCGCCCGGCGGGCTTTCTCCTCCATGGGGAGCTGAGCGGCCAGACGGGCCTGAATCTGCGCGCGGGTCCAACCCCTGTCCAACAATCGCTGGACCTGGAGCTGGGGCTGGGAGACGAGGGCGACCGTGAGGTCGAAATCGCCCTGCCAGCCCTTTTCGAAGAGCAGGGGTAATTCGACCACCCAGTCGCAACTGGTATCCTTAATCGCCTCAATCCATTCGCGGCGGATGCGCGGGTGGATGCGGGACTCGAGCCAGCGCAACTCGGAGGGCTCGGTGAAGACGCGCTCGGCGATGAGTTCGCGGTCGGGCATACCGTTCTCCAGCAAAACCTCGTCTCCCCAGCGCGCCTGAATCTCGCGCACCAAGGCGGGATCGAGGAGGGCCGCGTGGGCAAGGCGGTCAGCGCAGATAACATGGAAGCCCTGACGTCCGAAACAGGCGGCGGCGGCGGTCTTTCCGCAGCCAATGCCCCCCGTGAGTCCAATGCGCATAAAGGCAGTCTGCCTCCTACCAAGGGAAAGGCAACCCCTGTCGGCTCAGGCCGGGCTAGGAGAGGGTTCCCCGCCGAGCTGGCCGGGGGCCTCGACGGGAGCAGGCTCCCGGACAGGCACCACCGCCGGCGCGACGCCGATAGGGGTCTGGATTGCTCCGGAGCGGAGTATCTCGGTCACGTGGACGCCCTCAAGGGTCTCGTGCTCCAGCAGGGCCTCGGCGACCTTGACGTGGGCAGCGGCGTGCTCGATAAGCAGCTTCTCGGCCCGCGCAAACTGAGCGGTGATGATGGAACTGACGGCATCATCAATCTTGCGGGCGGTTTCGTTACTATGGGACTGGCTGCGGGCAATCTCGCGGCCGAGGAAGACGGTGTCGCTGTTTTCTCCCCAAGCAACGGGCCCGAGATCGCTCATGCCCCATTCGCAGACCATCTGGCGGGCGATACGCGTGGCTTGCTTGATGTCGGACGAAGCGCCGTTGGAGATGTCGCCTGTGACAACTTTCTCGCCGATGCGACCAGCCATGGCGGTGCAGATGTAGTTAAGCAGGCGCGCTTGGGTGTGCCCAAGGACGTCCTTCTTGGGCAGGTACATCGCCATGCCGAGCGCGCGGCCACGGGGAATGATGGTCACCTTGTGCAAGGGAAGGGAGCCGTCGTCGATCACCGCCTGGACCACGGCATGTCCAGCCTCATGGTAGGCGGTGGTGCGGCGATCCTCCTCGTCCATCAACTTCTTGCGCTCGCGGCCAAAGGCGATTTTGTCGCGCGCCTCCTCGATGTCGGACATCTCGACCTTCTCGTGGTCATGGCGGGCAGCGTGAAGGGCACCCTCATTGAGAAGGTTGGCGAGGTCAGCCCCGGCCATGCCCGGGGTAATGCGGGCGAGGCGGTGGAGGTCAACCGAAGGGGCGAGCTGGAAACGCTTGGCGTGCACCCCGAGGATAGCCTCGCGGCCGCGCAAGTCAGGGAGGTCGACATGCACCTGGCGGTCGAATCGGCCTGGGCGTAGCAGGGCGCTATCGAGCACGTCGGCACGGTTGGTGGCGGCGATGACGATGACGCCCTCATTGCCATCGAAGCCGTCCATTTCCACGAGCAAGGCGTTGAGGGTCTGCTCGCGCTCGTCATTGCCTCCTCCGACGCCCGCGCCGCGCTGGCGGCCGACCGCGTCGATCTCATCGATGAAGATGATAGCAGGAGCAGCCTTGCGGGCTTGCTCGAAGGTGTCGCGCACGCGGCTAGCGCCTACGCCCACGAACATCTCCACAAAGTCAGAACCACTGATGCTGAAGAAAGGGACCTCGGCCTCACCCGCAATAGCCCGGGCAAGCAGGGTCTTTCCCGTGCCAGGAGGGCCCACCATGAGAATACCCCGAGGGATACGGGCGCCGAGCTTGGTAAACTTCTTGGCGTCGCGCAGGAAGTCGACCACCTCGCGTACCTCCTCCTTGGCCTCATCGCAGCCAGCGACATCCTTGAAGGTCACCTTCTCTTGCTCCTTGCCCGAAAGCTTGGCCTTGGACTTGCCGAACTGCATGGCACCGCGCTGCGAGCTGCGCAGCATGCGCCACATCAGGTAGAAAATGGCAGCGTAGAAGATGAGCGAGGGCAGCAGGCCGAGGAAGGAAGACATCGCGGTGTCGGCCTTGGCCTCCTTGAAGTTATCCGTACCGACCGCCGTGCGGAGGCCTTCAAAATCCTTGTCGGTGAGCTTACCTGAGGCGGCGAAGCGGGAGGGCTTGGCATCGGGCTCAGCGCCCTTGACCACGAGCTCGCCGCTAACCAAAAACCAGTTCTCGGCTCCGCCCGAGCGGTCAGGCTGGAGAACGACCGTCTTGACCTTCCCTTCGCGGGCAAGCTGGAGGACTTGGGAGGTGCTGAGGGTCTGGACCTCGGCGCCAGCGGGAGCGGAGAATTGAACCAAGGCGAGCGTCGCCAGGACGAGGAGCAACCAGACGAGAAGAGGCTTGGGATTGAAGCGACCCGGGCTTTCCGGATTATCGTTTTTGCTCATGGTGAAGGTTCTAGGGTGAGCGTGGACCCTGCCAAGTCAATCGGAGAGCCCCCTTCTGCGGGCCGTGGATTCGATAATCGTCCGCAGGCGGCGCGCCCGGGACCCAGGCAATCTCGCCCTCGATGAGCAACACAGGAAGGCTATCGCGTGCTTCGCGCGGTACCTTGCGATCGATAAGGATGTCCGACACCTTGGCCGTGCCCGGAGAGCCGAGGGGCCGATAGGCATCGCCAGGCATCCGCGAACGCCAAGAAAGGCGAGCCCCGGGGGCAACGGCCAGCCAGACCTCACGGTCGGGCGGGAGACGTCCCGCCGAGAGGACCTCCCAGCCGGCCGAGTCGAGATCTCGCCGCTCAGCGGCGAGCCCGCAGGGCGCAGGCACGCCGTCCTCCGGCAAGGGACGCTCGGTCGGACCCCACCCTGCCCCTTCGCGACGGACAAGGAGTGTCTCACCGTCCCACCGCCATTCAAGACCGCCGAGGCTGAGCTGGGTGCGGCGTCCGGCCGCCACGGCGTCGACCAGTTGCTCAAAGGCCGGGCCGCCGGGCTCGGTCACTCCCGCTGCCCAGGCGGACTCGGCGCAGGCAAGACGGACGAGCGCGCGCGGCTTCCCCTTGAGCCCAGCCAGCCGAGCCTCGCCACGCGCATCGGGCAATCCACCGAGCTCGGCTAGCCAAGCGCGTAGGGCGTCAGCGGCATCGGCGAGGTTGTCCGAGGATCGTGCCAGCCCCTCTGTCCATCCTGCACCGAGCGCAGCCTCGAGAGCCGGCAAGGCATGCAGGCGCAGGCGGTTGCGGGGTGCGCCGGGGAGGGCATTGGTCTCGTCCTCCCGCCAAGGCACGCCCGCCGCGATCAAGGATTGTCGCAGGTCAGCGCGACGGTAGGCCAGCAGGGGACGCACGCGGCGCGTGCCATCTCGAAAGGCCTGCACCGCCCTGGGCGCGGCCAGACCCTCGGGCCCCGCGCCCCGGGCGAGACGCAGCAGCAGCGTCTCGGCACGGTCGTCAGCATGATGTCCAAGGCAAAGCACACGGGCCCCGCGAGCGGTCATCGTCTCGCCCAGCCATGCGTGGCGCGCCTCACGAAGGATGGTCTCGGAGGCTGGGCCGACGTGATCACGACGACCTTGCACAAGGGGCAGGCCGAGGGCGGCGGCAAGGGCGGCGACGAAGCTCGCATCTTCCGCGGAGGCCTCCCCGCGCACCGCGTGGTCGAAGTGCAGCACAAGGAGACGGGGCAGCAAGGCCGGCTCCGCGGCGAGCGAGGCAAGGAGGGCGACGGAATCGGCGCCACCCGAGACGGCCACCGCCACCAGAGGCTCAGCGGCGAGCGAGGCGACCAGCGAGGGATCGGTGGGCATGGAGCGCCCCGCCGCCATCAGGCGCTCGCGTAGGTCGTTCGGCAGCGGCAACACGGCTCTACCCTAGACCGTGGGCTGCGACCTGCCAGCCGGAAGCGGCTTAGGCCAGGACGAGGCGGTCCTTGCCGAACCAGCGACGGAGCGCCTGGGGGATTAGGACAGAGCCATCGGGCTGGAGATTGTTCTCGAGCAGCGCGGCAAGCACGCGCGGAAGGCCGAGTGCGGAGCCATTGAGGGTATGGACGTTCTGTACCTTGCCTTCGGCGTCGCGGTAGCGGATGCCAGCGCGCCGGGCTTGGAAGTCGGTGAACGAAGAACAGCTCGAGACCTCGAGCCAGCGCTTTTGGCCGCCGGCCCAGACCTCGAGGTCGTACTGCTTGCTGTGAGAGAAGCCGATGTCACCCGCGCAAATCAGCAGCACGCGGTAAGGGAGGTCGAGCTGACGGAGAATGAGCTCGGCGTCCTCGCGCAGCAGCTCGAGCTCGGCAAGTGAGCGGTCGGGTGCGCACCACTTGACCAGCTCAACTTTGTCGAACTGGTGCAAGCGATTGAGGCCCCGGACATGGGCGCCCCAGCTGCCGGCCTCGCGACGGAAACAAGGGGTATGGCCGCACCTCTTCACGGGAAGGTCGGCGGCGGCGAGGATCTCATCGCGGTAGAAATTGGTGACGGGTACCTCGGCCGTCGGGATCAGGTAGAGGTCGTCCGTGGTCGCATGGTACATCTGTCCCTCCTTGTCGGGCAGCTGGCCGGTAGCGGTGGCGCTGGCCGGGTTGACGAGTAAGGGTGCCTGCACCTCGGTGTAGCCGCGCTCGTGGGCGTGCTCGAGGAAGAATTGGACGAGGGAGCGGACCAGTCGGGCCATGTCGCCCACATAGAAAGGGAAGCCCGCGCCGGTGACCTTGACCCCGCGCTCGAAGTCGACCGCCTGGGCGAAGCCGGGGATGTCCCAGTGTGCCTTGGCCGAGGCAGAGACGAGGGCGACAGGGTCGCCCCAGGTTGCGGCCACAACATTGTCAGCCTCCGCGCGGCCCTCGGGCACGCTCGGGTCAGGGATGTTGGGGACGGTGAGGCAGGCCGACTTCCAAGACTCCTCAGCCTCGGAGGCCGATTTCTCGAGCTCCTTCACCTTAGCCGACAAGGCCTTCATCTCGGCGACCTTCGCGAGGAACTCGGGCGAGCCCTTGGGCAGCTTGGCCATCTCCTGGTTGGCCGCATTCTGGCCGGAGCGGGCGGACTCGAACTCGGTGACAGCGGCGCGGCGGCGCTCGTCGGCTGCGAGGACGGCATCGAGGTCCACCTGGAACTTCTTCCGGGCGACGCCCTGACGGACGGCGTCGGTGTTCTCGCGCAGGAACTTGGGGTCGAGCATGGTAGGCCGAGATTGCCCAAAGTCCCCCGCCGAGGGCAAGGGGGATTAGAGCCCTAGGGCGAGCTTGGCGTTAAGGTAGCGCAGGACCCAGGCGAGGCGCTCCCGGTCGACTCCGGAGCCGAGCTCATGTTCGCCGGCAGGCCCCTTAAGGGCGATGGACCAGGAGGTGCTATACCCGCTCTTGCGGCGGCTGGTCGTCTCCTGCAGCTCGGCTCGCTCATAGGACTTCCAGTCCCTGCGGCGGGTCCAAAACAGCCCAAGGAAACCGACCCGATGAAGCAGGATGCCATTGCGCTGCTCTAGGACGACCTTCCCGAGGGCGCTCATCAGGGCGATGCTACCGAAGAGCAAAGTGCCAAGGACGAAGGGAATCCCAAAGAGGGAGAGTTTCAGATCGAACTCTCCTTTGTAGATTTGCGTGCCGTAGATACCGCCGAGCGAGCCTCCACTCCAGACGCACATGAAGGGGATGAGGAAGAAGGCAGCCTTGGTGCGCGTGGAGAGCGTCAGCCGAAAGCCGTCCATGAGTTCCTCGACCTGGACACCTCGGGGTGGGTCGGTGGGCAGGGGTTGGAAGCGGCTTTCAATGGGCGCCGCAGCCTTGCACGCCTCGAGGCCGAAGGATTTGTCACAGCTGCGGCAAACGGCCAAACCTGCCGAGGGCGCGACCTCTGAGGCCGGGATAGGCAGACCGCAATCGGGACAATGAAGCTGCACCTAAGAAATCTTTTCGGGTGGGAAGCCTCTGACAAGCGAAGAAGCGCCCAGCTGGACGAGCGAGCGAATCGAGGCGGGCTTGGACAGGAGCGGTTCCCGTCGCCGAAGCCACGGGAACCGCGTTTGCTGCTATGAACCGCTCAAACTTGGTTTGCCTGGGGGGCAAAGACCTCGCCTGAACGGAAAAACCTAGAGATCTCTGCTTCCGCCGCAGCGGGGCTGTCGGAGGCGTGGCAGACGTTGCGCATCATCTCAGTGCCAAAGTCGCCACGGATGGTGCCCTTGGGAGCGACCTTGGAATTAGTCGGGCCGAGCAGCTCGCGGACGCGGGAGATGATATTCTCGCCGGCGAGGGCGACAACCAGCACAGGGCGCGAGGACATGAAAGCCTCGATTTCGGGATAGAAGGGCTTGTCCGCAACATGCGCGTAATGCTCGCGCAGGAGGGCGGGTGTTAGGTTCATCAGCTTGGCGCCGAGGATGTCGAAGCCCTCCTTCTCGAAGCGTAGGAGGACTGTGCCGTAGAGGCGTCGCTCCATCGCATCGGGCTTGAGAATGACGAGAGTCTTTTCCATGAGGCTATCCAAGAGGGTTGTTTAAACTGACATATCCTCGTGAAAACGACAAGGTTTTTCGACCCCTACCCCCTCCCCCAGGGGGTGAAGCTTAGGCCTGTGACATCAGTAGGACGACGGCGTGGCAGGCAATTCCCCTACCCTCCCCCACCGCGCCCAGCCCTTCCGCCGTCGTGGCCTTGACCCCGACTTGACCAGGCTCGACGCCGAGGAGCTGCGCGAGACGGGCACGAATGGCAGGGACATGGGGAGCAAGCTTGGGGCGCTCGGCGATAAGAGTAAGGTCCGCATTACCAACCTGCCAGCCGAGGGCGCGCGCCTCAGCGACCGCCCGGGCGAGGATCCGCGAAGAATCCATGCCGGCAAGGGAGGGGTCGGTGTTGGGGAAGAGCTGACCGATATCCGGCAGCCCGGCGGCCCCCAGCACGGCGTCGGCCAGTGCATGAAGGACGACATCCGCGTCGGAGTGACCCACCGGCCCTACCTCGGAGGGGATCTCAACCCCGCCCAGCACGCAGCGCCGGCCGGCGGCGAGACGGTGGATGTCATAACCAAGTCCGATGCGAAAGGGTGGCTGCACGGGTTCAGCCTAATCTAGCCATGCAGCGTATGGGAACGGCGAAGTTTTTCCCCTTGAAGCGGCGCGGCGCGGGGGGCATCCTGCCTCTTCCCAGGTACGGTGCGGTAGCCAAGTGGTAAGGCCGGGCTCTGCAAAAGCCCCATTCGTCGGTTCGATTCCGACCCGCACCTCCACCTAGGGAAAATGCCAATCCGGGGCGGCCACTCGCTCCCGGACATTACGCTCAGCGGGCGGGCTTGCGGAGGCTGTCGGGGCCGTTGACCTTCGCGTTGACGCGCAAGCGCAGGCCATTGAGGCGGATGAAGCCGGTGGCATCGTCCTGATCGTAGGCCTTGGTGGGGTCGGCCTCCATCGTAGCGATGTGCGGGTTGTAGAGGGAGCGGGGGCTTTTCCGACCCGCAACATAGAGACCGCCCTTGTAGAGCTTCACCCGGACGGTGCCGGTGACATTGCGCTGGGTCTCAGTGATGAACGTCTGCAGCGCGAGGCGCTCAGGCGCATACCAGAAGCCATTGTAGACGAGCGTGGCGTAGCGCGGGATGAGTGAGTCGCGCAGGTGCATGACCTCACGGTCCATCGTGAGCGACTCCACTTGGCGGTGGGCGAACTGCAGGATAGTACCACCCGGGGTTTCGTAGACGCCGCGGCTCTTCATGCCGACGAAACGATTCTCCACCATGTCGACGCGGCCAATCCCATGCCGGCCGCCGAGGCGGTTGAGCTCGCGCATGACGGCGAGCGGCGCGAGCTTGCGGCCATTGACAGCGACGCAGTCGCCCTTGCGGTACTCGAGCTCGACGAACTCGGGCCGGTCCGGGGCGTCCTCGGGGGCGACAGTGAGCTTGAACATGTCCTTATGCTTGGCGGAGAAGACATCCAGCCAAGGGTCCTCGAGGATGCCTGCCTCGTAGGAGATATGGAGCAGGTTGCGGTCGGACGAGTAAGGCTTCTTGGCGCTGGCCTGGACGGGAATCCGGTGGCGGGCGCAATAGGCAATCATCTCGGCGCGCCCGGGGAACTCGGCGCGGAAACGTTCGTCGCGCCAGGGGGCGATGATCTCGAGATCGGGGGCGAGGGCGGCGACGGTTAACTCGAAGCGGACCTGGTCATTGCCCTTACCCGTGGCACCATGGGCGATGGCGGTGGCGCCCTCCTTGCGGGCGATCTCAACCATGCGCTTGGCAATGAGGGGGCGAGCGATGGAAGTCCCGAGGTAGTACTGGCCCTCGTAGATAGCATTGGCCTGCAGCATCGGGTTGATGAAGTCGCGGGCAAATTCCTCCTGTAGGTCATCGACGTAAAGCTTGGCCGCGCCGGTCTTGCGGGCCTTGGCGGCGAGCCCGGTCAGCTCGTCTTCTTGGCCGACATTGGCGCAGAAGGCGATGACCTCGGCATCATGATGCTCTTTGATCCAAGAGAGCAGCACGGAGGTGTCTAGACCTCCCGAGTAGGCCAGGACGATTTTCTTCTTGGGGGACTTCTTCTTCATGGGTGAGGGAAATGGCTCAGCGCGAGGCCGAGAGGTGGGCGAGGATGGCCTTCTGCACGTGCAGGCGGTTCTCTGCTTGGTCGAAGACGATGCTGGCGGGGCTGTCGAGGACCTCCTGCGCGACCTCTTCGCCGGG
>JBFZFD010000126.1:0-6976 GCA_041306485.1 Opitutia bacterium
ACATCTAACCAGCGCCCTGCGCCCATCGATGTCTCGCCGTCCTCGGCGGCGGGCGAGCGGTTCTCGATGGCGTGGATCTCTTGGATGCCAAGGGCGTCGCAGGTGCGCAGAAGCGCACCGAGGTTTCGCGCTTTATGCACGTCCTCGAGGACGAGGATCAGGCGGCGGGTACGCTCCTGGGCCGCCGCGCGCAGTCGCGAAAGGCGGGCCGGGGTCGGGCCAGACATGGCCCGCTACTCAGGCGACGGCAGGGTTTTCCGAGCCGCGCAGGTGGGCGAGGTGATCGGCTGCCTGACGGAAGAGAGCGCGCACCTCGTCGATGGTCTCAGAAGCAACCTCGGCCTTGATAGCGGAGGCTTCCTTGAGGGCCTCGGAGCGGAGGGAGAGGTCGTCGACGATGGCGCGAAGCGACTGGATAGTAGGTGCCTTGACCTCGCGGGCGCGCTCATCGAGCTGGGAGACGAGGCGATCGGCGTCGGTCAGGATGACCTTGCTGCGCTCCTTGACCTCGGCGGAGAGGATACGGGCGTCGGGCACGGTGCGAAGGTTCTCGGCGAGGCCGAGCTTGCCGAGGGTCCAGATGATCCACTTGGTCGGGTCGAACTGCCAGGGCTTCACGCCGTTGCGGTAGTCGTGCTGAAACTCGTGGTGGTAGTTGTGATAACCTTCACCGAAGGTCAGGAGGGCGACGAGGCCGCTGTCGCGAGCGCTATGCCGGGTGGAATAGGGCCGGCGGCCGACCATGTGACAGAGCGAGTTGATGCAGAAGGTGCCTTGCTGGACGACGACCGTGCGCAAGAGGCCGACGAGGAGGAAGCAGGCGAGGGCCGTCTCGCCGGGCGTGCCGGTGACGAAGTGGCCGTAGGCCCAACCAAGGAGGGTAGGGACGACGAAGCCGACAATGACCGCGATGGTCTGGACGTGGCGGTGCTGCCACATGACCAAGGGGTCGGCCTCGAGGTCCTTGACGTTGGTCACGGGAGGCTTGGGCTTCAGGCGGAAGAGCAGCCAGCCGATGTGGGCGTAGAAGAAGCCCTTGGAGATATCATAGGGATCTTCGTCTTCATCGACGTGCTTGTGGTGGATCCGGTGGTCGGCCGACCAGTCGAGGGCCGAGTTCTCAAAGGAGGCAGCCCCAAAGAGGAGGGTGAAGAGCTTGACGGGCTTACCGGCCTTGAAGGCTAGGTGGGAGAAGAGGCGGTGGTAGCCGAGGGTGATCCCGAAGCCGGTCGCGAAGTAATAGAAGGTGAAGAGAGCCCAGACAAAACCCCAGCCGAGGGAGATGTCCCAGTGGGTCCAAAGGAACCACGGCACGACCGTCAGCGAGGCCAGGGCCGTCCCAATAAGGAAGACCGAGGTCACCCACTCGATGCGGTAGATGGGGAAGTTACGGAAGTACAGGCTCATGACAGCCCTCTACCTACCACCTCCATGGGGGGTTTTCCAGCGTATAGTTGGCCCCGGGGCGGCGATCAGCCGCGCGACTTGCTCCAAGCATTGCGCACTGCGAGCACGCGGATGGGCTCACGTGTCCTTACCCAAACATTACGTTCCTTAAGCTGCTTGGCAGGAAGCCCTTGGCAGGCATCTCCAAAGGACGATAAGGGCAGCTTCTTACCTCGAGGAGAGGAGTTGAATCTTTCGGCGGTCTCGCGAATGCGTTCCTCGGCGAGGTTGGGATTGTCCTCTGCGGGCACCTGCACGACCCAGCCGACCAGATCCTTGGGGAGACCACCCTCGGGCTCGCTGACCAGCACGACGTGGTGCTTTTTGACCGGCTTCTCGCGCTCAACCGCTTCGGACTCGGCCTCCTGCTTGATCTCGTTGAGGAGCTCGGCGAGCTTGCGCGCGTCGATGCCGTTGCGCTGCAGGACTTCCTTCACGAGATCGAGGGATACTTTGGCCATAGAGTGGGAGCCAAGAGGGTAGACCTCGGGGAGGGAAGCGGGAATTGTTCGCATCCTTGCCCTTGGCTCCCAGGCGAGCCAAGTTGCCCCATGGCGACCAAGGGACAAGATTGGGCGGAAGCTCAGCGCGTGGCGCGCGTCATGGCGCTACGGGAGCGGCTGGCCGCAGAGCTGGGCCCGCCCGGCCCACTGACCCTCGAGATCGGCTGCGGCCATGGCCACTGGATGGCCGCCTACGCGGAAGCCCATCCTGGGGAGCGCTGCGTGGGGATTGACCTACTCGGGGAGCGCCTCAGGAAGTGCGAGGCGAAGCGCGCGCGTCGGAGCTTAGGCAATGTCCTCTTCCTTAAGGCGGAGGCCTCGGAGTTCCTCGATGCCCTTTCGGAGGGCCACCGCCTCGCCAAGGTCTTCATCCTCTATCCCGACCCCTGGCCCAAGCGTCGCCAGAACCGCAAAAGGTTCCTGCAGGCACCCAATCTCGACCGCCTGGCGAAGGCCGCGGCCCCGGGCTGCCAACTGGCCTTCCGGACGGACCACGAGGATTACCATGCGGTAGCGGGCGAGGCCTTGGGGAGCCATCCAGACTGGCAGATGCTGGTGGGCGAGCCCTGGCCGTTCGAGTCGCCGACCTTCTTCCAGGATCTATTGCGCGAAAAGCGCGACCTTCAGGCACGCCGGCGCTGAGCTGGGACTTGCACCAAGCGGGTCATGCCTCGATGGTTGGGAGATGGCCCAGGCGCTTCCCCGGCAGACGAAGATTATCGCCACACTCGGTCCAGCTTCGGAGTCGGAGCCGATGCTCGAGGCCCTCTTCCGAGCTGGGGTCGATGTGGTACGCTTGAACATGGCCCATGCCGACGAGGCCTGGGTGCGCGCGGTGACGGCAAAGGTGCGCGCGGTCGGCGAGCGCCTTGGGCGACCCGTGGCCGTGATGATGGACGTCAAGGGTCCCGAGATTCGCACGGGCGCCCGCACGGAGCCCCTGCCCCTCTCCATTGGCCAGGTAGTAGATGTCACCGGGCCCGAGGCGGTGGCCGCTGCGGGCATCGAACT
The DNA here is from genome assembly GCA_041306485.1 of Opitutia bacterium. GTDB lineage: Bacteria > Verrucomicrobiota > Verrucomicrobiia > Opitutales > UBA953 > UBA8828. Next base: position 2,961 of record JBFZFD010000126.1, read on the forward strand.
CATCCCGACCAACTACGCCCCCCTCGTCGGCGCCCTGCGCGTGGGCTCGCTCGTGCTAGTGGACAACGGGCTGATCCAGTTACGCGTCACCACGGTGCTCGCCGACCGCCTACGCTGCTCGGTGGAACAGCCCGGCTCACTCGGCAGCAGGCGCCACATCAACCTCCCGGGAGTGAAGGTCGATCTCCCGCCGCTGACCGACAAGGACAGGCGCGACGTGGCCCTCGGGTGCACCGTCGGCGTCGACCTCTTCGCTCTCTCCTTTGTCCGAGAGGCGAGCGATGTGGCCGCGCTGCGTGCCCTGCTGCAGCAGCATGGCTCGAGGGCGGGCATCATCGCCAAGATTGAGGACCAGTCGGCGGTCGAACAACTTGGACCCATCATCACGGAGTCCGATGGCTTGATGGTCGCACGAGGCGACCTCGGGATCGAGATTCCCTACGAGACCCTGCCCTTGGTGCAGCGCCGCGCGATTGCTCTCTGCCAAGTGGCCCGCAAGCCCGTCATTGTCGCAACGCACATGCTCGAGTCGATGATCACGAATCCAGTACCGACCCGCGCAGAAGTCTCCGACATCGCCAACGCGGTGACAGAGTCGACCGATGCGCTGATGCTCTCGGGCGAGACCACCACGGGCAAACACCCTTTAAAATGCGTTGAGGTGATGTCCCGCATCGCAGCCGCGGTCGAGCGCGACCGCCCGCCCACGATGACGCCCGAGCCGGCCACTGACACCCCCAAGGCCAAACTGCTCCGCGCCGCGGCTAACCTCGCCATGGACCTTGGGAGCGCGGGCATCGTGGTCTTTACGCGCAACGGCGACCTTCCCCGCGTGCTAGCCTCGATGCGCGCCGCGGGCTGCCCCATCCATGCCTTCGCCGAGGAGGCGGTCATCGCGCGGCGCATGCGCCTGCTCTGGGGCGTCGAGCCGCACGTGCTCCCTTTTCGCGAGGGCGCCGATGGGACTATTGAGGCCGCCCTCGCCTTGCTGCGCGACCGTGGCTACTGCCTGCCGGGCGAGCTGATGGTGATCGTCACCAACGTCATCCTAGGCGAGGGCATCATCGACAGCATCCAGCTGCGCGGGGTGCCAACCCTGCCAGCGTCGCGCTGAACGCTCAGGCTGAGAGGCGCGAGAAGTAGAGCCGCGCAAGCGCCTGCGTCCCGAGGTCACCGTCGCCCGCCGCGACTACTTGGTCGTAAAGGCGCGCGGCGAGCTCGAGGCCAGGTAGCTCGAGCCGCAGGGCACGGGCGGTGGCGAGGGCGAGGCCGAGGTCTTTGACGAGGTGATGGACATAGAACCCGGGCGCGAAGTCACCCTTGAGCACGCGCGGAGCGAGGTTACTCAATCCCCAGCTGCCCGCGGCACCGCCACTGATGGAGCGCAGCACTGTCTCAGGGTCGAGTCCAGTGGCCTTGGCGAAGGTGAGTGCCTCGCAGACCGCGAGCATGCCCGAAGCGATGGCGACTTGGTTGGTCAGCTTGCAGAGCTGGCCGGTGCCAGGTCCGCCTTGCAGCACAAGCGTCTTACCGAGCAGGCCGAGAAGGGGTTGTGCGCGGGTGAAGGCAGCGGGCGTACCACCCACCATGATGGAGAGCGTGGCCTCGCGCGCGCCGCGATCGCCACCGGAGACGGGGGCATCGAGGGCCTCGGCGCCCTTAGCGGCGGCCTCGGCGGCGAGCTCGCGAGCGAGGGCGGGATCGGAAGTGGTCAGGTCGAGGAGTAACTGACCTGGGCGGGCGACGGCGAGGAATCCGGAGGAGCCGCGCCAGACGGAGGCGACATCGGAGGGGTAGCCCACCATGGAGAGTGCGGCGTCGGCACCGTCGGCGGCCGCGGCGGGGGAGTCGGCCCAGTGAGCGCCAGCGGCGAGGAGCGGCGCTGCCTTGGCACGGGTGCGGGTGTACACCCGGACCTCGTGACCGGCGGTGAGGAGATGTCCCACCATAGAACTTCCCATGACTCCGGTGCCGACAAAGGCGATGCGCATGGACGGAGCAAATGGGCGGCCGCGGGCGCGTCCACCGCAAACCGAGCGGCGGCTTGCCTCTCTGGGGAATTCAAGGGATAAGAAGGCATGCCCGAGTCTCACCCACTCTCCGTCAGCGACCTCGCCGAGGTACTGAAGGCGCAAGTAGGGGACCTGGGCACGCTCGAGGTGATGGGCGAGGTGACGGGCTACAAACTCTATGCCAGCTCCGGACACCACTACTTCTCCCTCAAGGACGCTGAGTCCACCGTAGCCTGTGTGCTCTATGCCTTCCAAGCGCGTAAGGTGGATGTGCGGCTGGAGGACGGCATGCGCCTCGTCCTTCGAGCCAAGGCCGACTTCTACGGACGCATGGGCAAGCTCTCTCTCATCGTGGAGTCGGCACGTCCCGAGGGACAGGGCGATCTCTTCCGGAAGTTCAAGGAGCTCGAGGCGCGGCTCAAGGCCGAGGGCCTCTTCGACGAAGATCGCAAACGCACCCTGCCCGAGTTTCCCCGCACGGTGGCCTTTGTCACCTCTCCCTCGGGCGCGGTCTGGCACGACTTCATCGAAGTCTTGCGCACACGCGGCTGGACGGGCTCAGCTTGGCTGGTGCCGGCCAAGGTTCAGGGCGTCGGCTCGCCCGAGTCCGTCATCCGTGGGATTGAGCGAGCGGCCCGCATCCCTGGCATCGACCTGATTGTCTTCGGTCGAGGCGGTGGCTCGATGGAGGATCTCTGGGGCTTCAACGACGAAGCGCTGGTGCGCGCGGTGGCGGCCTGCCCAGTGCCCATCATCTCCGCGGTCGGCCACCAGACAGATTTTACGCTCGGTGATTTCGCAGCAGACCGGCGGGCTGAGACCCCGACCGCGGCAGCCGAGATCATCGCCTCGGGGCGCACGCGCCTCCGCGAGCTACTCCGCCTCTTGGCCTCACGTCTCAACGGCTGCTCACCTCAGGCACGGCTGCGCGAGCTGCACCAAGACCTCGACCTCCTGCGCGAGCGCCTCGGCGGGGCGGTCGACGCGTGCCTCGCCGATCTACGCTCACAACTGGCGAGCCTGGCCTCGGACCTCCAACGTTTGTCACCTGGCACCCGCCTGGGAGTGGCACGCGAGCGCCTTGTCCAACTCCGCAAGCGCCTCTCGGCGGCAGGATTCGACTCAGTGCTCGCACGAGGCTTCGTCATCGTGCGCGACACCGAGGGCAAGGTGATCGACGCCAGCACGGGAGTGAGCCGTGGGAAAAAGCTGCGGCTACACTTCCGGGACGGCGAGGCGGCGGCGACCGGCGACTGAGCGCGCTCAGGCGCGGCGTACGGCGAGGAGAAACTCCCGATTACCCTCGCCGCCGAGCAAGGGGGACTCCATCGAGCCGAGCACTTCCGCACCGGGTAAGTCGGACACTGCACGGGTGATGGTCTCGAGCACGCGGGCGTGGATGAGCGGGTCCTTGATCACACCGCGAGCCTTGTCGGCCTCCTGCCGGGTAGCCTCGAACTGCGGTTTGACCAGAGCGACCATCCAACCACCTGGGGCGAGGCGTGGCCAGACAGCGGGCAGTACGGTGACGAGGGAGATGAAGGAGAGGTCCATGACCACGGCGCCGTAGGTCTCGCGGGGCAGTACAGTGACAGCCAGTTGGCGGGCGTTGACGCGCTCGAAGTTGGTCACGCGTGAGTCGGCGCGGAGTTTGCCATGGAGCTGGGCCTGACCGACGTCGACGCAGGTGACCTCGGTAGCGCCACGCTGGAGGAGGCAGTCGGTGAAGCCGCCAGTAGAGGCCCCCACGTCCAGCGCAGCCAAACCCGAGGGATTGAGACCGAAGCGCTCGAGCGCACCTTCGAGCTTTTCGCCACCGCGCGAGACAAAGCGGGGTGGCTGTTCGATAAGGAGGGGGGTGTCGGGCGCCAACTTCTGCGAGGACTTAGCCACGAGGCTGTCGGGGCCGGTGCGGACCTTGCCGGCAATGATCAAGGCTTGGGCGAGGGTGCGCGAGGCAACCAACCCGCGCTGCACGAGCAGCTCGTCGGCGCGGACCTTGGG